>JBBRKX010000538.1:0-4558 GCA_038231675.1 Chthonomonadales bacterium
CTCGCCTTCTCGGCGTGGGATCCCCTCTCCTGCTGGCATCGCTCGCGCACGCGGCGGCGGATGCGGGGGTTAATTTTAGCCGGCAGATTCAACCGATTCTTTCGGAGAATTGCTACCAATGCCACGGCCCGGACGGGAAGGCGCGCAAGGCGGATCTGAGGCTCGACCGCAAGGAGGGGATGTACCGAACCAAAGAGGGCATCACGGTGGTCGTTCCGGGGCAGAGCAAGGCGAGCGAGTTGATCGACAGGATAAATACTTCCGATCCGGACGATTTGATGCCTCCGGCCAAGTCGCACCGGCAGCTCACGGAAGCGCAAAAGCAACTCCTAAAGCGGTGGGTCGATGAAGGCGCGCCGTGGGCAGAGCATTGGGCCTATACAGCTCCCGTGCGCCCGGAGCAGCCCTCCATCGCGGACGGCGCATTCACCATTCGAAATCCGATCGATGCGTTTGTGGCTGAGCGCCTCGTGCGGGAACACCTGCCGCAGGCCCCGGAAGCCGACAAAGAGAAACTGCTGAGGCGGGTGACGCTCGATCTGACCGGACTTCCACCGACAGAGCCGGAACTCGATGCATTCCTCGCCGACGCATCGGCGGATGCATACGAAAAGACGGTCGATCGCCTGCTCGCTTCGCCGCGGTTTGGCGAGCGGATGGTCTGGGAGTGGCTGGATGCCGCCCGCTACGCCGACACCAATGGGTATCAAGGCGATCCAACCCGGGACATGTGGCATTGGCGCGACTGGGCGATCAAGGCGCTCAACGACAATATGCCATTCGATCGATTCACGATCGAACAGATCGCCGGCGATCTGCTTCCAAATCCCAGCCAGGCACAACTCATTGCGACCGGCTTTCACCGGAATCACATGATCAATGGAGAGGGCGGCCGCCTGCCGGAAGAGTCGCGCGTGGAGTATGTGATGGATCGCACGGAGACGACGGGGACGATCTGGCTCGGGCTGACTATCAATTGTTGCCGCTGCCACGATCATAAGTTCGATCCGCTTCGACAGAAGGATTACTATCAACTTTCAGCCTACTTCAATTCGATCGACGAGAGTGGCGGCAACGACGCCGGGGGCGGACTTGCGAACCCAGTGATAAGTCTCGCGACACCGGAGCAGCGCGCGCATGTGGACGAGTTGAAAGCAATTGAAGAGAAAGCAAAGAGCGAGCGCGAAGCGATGGAGAAAGCATTGCGCGATGCTCAGCCCGCATGGGAAGAGGCGCTGAAGGATGGGGGCGCGGATGGAAAGCCGCGCGAGGTCACATGGAAAGTAGTCGTGCCGGATTATACATTGAGCGACCACGGGACGGTGCTCGAACACACGCAGGACGGCACGGTGACAGCAACGGGGCCGAGTCCCGCGGTGGACGACTATATTTATACAGCGAAGAGCCAGTACGGCGTGCCGACGGCCTTTAAGCTGGTCGCCGAACCGGACGATCGCCTTATTAACAAAGGGCCGGGGCGCGCGGATAACGGCAACTTCGTGCTGACGGAAGTGGCGCTTCAGGCGGACGGACGTCCGGTCGAACTGGGCGCTGTAAGCGCGGACTTCGAGCAGGAGGGGTGGCCTGCGCGGAACGCCTTCGATGGAAAACAAGACACAGGCTGGGCGGTGATGCCCAAGTTCGGAGAACCTCACACGCTCATTTTCGAGGCGCGCTCACCGCTCGGTTACGGACAGCCGCAGGTGCAGTTATCGTTCCGCTTATCATTTCAGTACGGAAAGCAGCATACCCTCGGACGATTCAAACTTTATTCGACGACAGACAATACATCCTTGCTGCGTCCGATGCCGGATAACATCCGGGCGCTTATCTCCAAGCAACCCTCCGCCCGGACAGACGACGACAAGAAACAACTAGCCAAGTATTATCTGGATACGAATCCGAAGCTTGCGGCCGCCATTCAAAAGCAGAATGGCGCGAAATCGGCGCGTGAGGCGACAGAGCAAGCGCTTCCGCGCACGATGGTGATGCGCGATCGGCCAACGCCGCGGGAGACTTTTGTCCTTATAAAAGGGGGATACGACAAGCCTGCCGACAAAGTTTCACCGGATGTTCCCGCGTTTCTCCCGAAGCTGCCGCCCGACTCTCCTCAGAACCGGCTGGCGCTCGCGCGCTGGCTTGTGTCGCGCGAAAACCCTCTCACCGCGCGGGTGAATGTGAACCGCTATTGGCAGACATTCTTCGGAATCGGTCTGGTGAAAACGGCGGAAGACTTCGGAGTCCAGGGCGACGCGCCGAGTCATCCGGAACTTCTGGACTGGCTGGCGTGCGAATTCATGGATAGCGGGTGGGATGTCAAACATATCGTCCGGTTGATCGTAACAAGCGCCACGTACCGGCAAACATCGAAAGTTTCGGCGTCGATGGCCGAGCGCGATCCGGAGAACCGACTGCTATCCCGCGGGCCACGCTTCCGGCTCCAGAGCTGGATGCTGCGAGATCAGGCGCTTGCGGTCAGCGGCTTGCTGGTGGACAAGCTGGGCGGGCCGCCCGTCAAAGTCTATCAACCGCCGGGCATTTGGGAGGACGCGACATTTGGCCAGATCCAGTATCAGCAGGATCACGGCGAAGCGCTTTATCGGCGCAGCCTCTATATATTCTGGCGCCGCATTGTCGCCCCTCCCCTTTTCTTCGACGTGGCAAATCGCCAAAACTGCACAGTGCGGGTCGCGCGGACGAACACTCCATTGCAGGCTCTCGTAACACTGAACGACGTAACCTATACAGAGGCGGCGCGTGGTCTCGCGCAGAGACTGCTGACGCAGGCCGCCGGCGACAAGGCGCGCATTGCACTCGGCTTCCGGCTTTGCACCGCGCGCACGCCATCGGATCGAGACTCTGAAATCTCGGCTGCCGCGCTGGCAAAACTGCGTGAAGCATACGCAAAAGATCCCGAAGCGGCGAGAAAGCTGTTGAGCGCAGGAGAGTCGAAACCCGATCCCAAGCTCGACGCAATCGAGCTGGCGGCCTATACCGCCTTCAGCAGCCTGCTGTTGAACCTCGACGAAACCCTCACGAAAGAATAACAGATGGAACCAAAACTCCAACGCGCCGCCTATCTAACACGGCGGCAGTTCTTTTCTAAATCCGCGGTAGGGCTGGGCGGCGCCGCGCTGGCTTCGTTATTAAACCCCGATCTTATCGGCGGCCTTGCCTCTGGCAAGCAGGTGGGCGGGATCGACGGGCTGCCGCACTTCGCGCCCAAGGCAAAGCGGGTAATCTATCTTTTCCAAAACGGGGCGCCGCCGCACCTCGATATGTTCGACTACAAGCCGGGGATGGAAAAGATGCGCGGCCAGGAGATGCCGGAATCGATCCTCGGCGGGAAGCGGTTTTCGACGATGACTCAGGGTCAAAAGAGCAAGCTGGTGCTGCCGCCATACCCGGCCTTCAAGCAGCATGGCAACAGCGGCGCGTGGGTGTGCGATTTTCTCCCGAAGACGGCGGAGATCGTGGATGACCTGTGCTTTGTGCGATCGATGACTACGACCGCCGTAAATCACGCGCCCGCTATCACCTACTTTCTCACCGGCGCGGAGCAGCCGGGCAGGCCGTCCATAGGCGCGTGGTCGTCGTACGGCCTCGGCTGCGACACGGAGGAGTTGCCGGCTTTTGTCGTCATGACATCGCGGGACAAGGAGGCCTCCTGCGGACAGATATTTTACGACTTCTACTGGGGCTCGGGCTTCCTGCCGTCGAAGTTTCAAGGCGTCCGTTTCCGCGGCAGCGGCGATCCGGTCCTCTATCTATCCAATCCGGATGGCATGAGCCGGGAGGTGCGGCGCGGACTGCTCGACGACCTTGCGCAATTTAACGAGCAGCACTACGCCGATTTCGGCGATCCGGAAATCGCCACGCGGATCGCGCAGTACGAAATGGCTTACAAGATGCAGGCGAGCGTCCCCGAGCTAACAGACTTTTCCAAGGAATCGCAGGACGTGCTGGATATGTACGGCCCCGATGTGAAACGGCAGGGAAGCTATGCGTACAACTGCCTGATGGCCCGGCGATTGATCGAACGCGGCGTACGCTTCGTGCAACTCTTTCACGCTGGGTGGGATCATCATAGAAACCTAACGACTCAATTTAAGATCCAATGCCAGGACACGGACGGCCCTTCGGCTGCGCTGGTGAAAGATCTCAAGCAGCGCGGGCTGCTCGACGACACGCTCGTAATCTGGGGCGGCGAGTTTGGACGCACCCCCTTCCTGCAAGGCGATATCGGCGATGTAAAGAACTGGGGCCGCGACCATCATCCCTATGCTTTCACGACATGGATGACTGGGGCGGGAATCAAACGCGGCATCAGCTATGGGGAGACCGACGACTTCGCTTTCAATGTAGTGCGCGATCCGGTCCATGTGCATGACTTCCAGGCTACGTTGCTGCATTTGCTGGGCATCGATCACGAGCGCCTTACCTTTAAGTTTCAAGGACGGCAATTTCGCCTCACCGACGTGGACGGATCGATCGTAAAAGGGATACTGTCCTGAAAGCTTGCAACCCAACCGCAGAGCGGGGCCGCAGCCGCTTCACC
>JBBRKX010000539.1:0-4555 GCA_038231675.1 Chthonomonadales bacterium
CTATGGCATCGCTTCCACCGCTCCCCGCTTCCGAGGCCGGCCGGTAGGGGATATGAAGATACCCATCCCACCGCTCTGGCCGTTGCTGGCGGGAGCTGGGGTGGTGTCGGCGCTGGGGATCGTTGCGGCGCACCGGAAAGTGCGCGCCGTGGAAGTGGTGCGCGGATGACCGCCACCAATGTTACCCCGCCGCAACTTCCCCCGATGCCTCTCCCGGGCGCGGCCCCGCATGTTAACGACAATGTGACCCCTTATGGCGCGGGGATGATCACTCTGGAACGCGCCTCGCGTTGGTATAAGCAGGTGATCGGCGTCAACGATGTGTCGTGCCGGATCGGGCCGGGGATCACGGCGCTGCTCGGCCCCAATGGCGCGGGCAAGTCCACGATGCTGAAGATGATTACCGGGCAGCTGCGGCCCACCACGGGGCGCGTCCATGTTTTTGGGATGCCGCCCTTCGCGAACCCGAAAGTCTACCGAAAGCTCGGCTACTGTCCCGAAATAGAAAGCAATTACCCGGACATGACGGGGCGTGAGTTCGTCACCATGCTGGCCGCAATGGCGGGGCTGCCCTCCGCCACATTGAAGGCCCGCGTCGACGAAACGATCGCGTTGGTCGGCATGAGTCACGCCTGCGATCGCAAAATGGACGGATACTCAAAGGGAATGCGGCAGCGCATCAAAGTGGCGCAGGGGATTGTGCACGATCCCGAGGTGCTGATCCTCGATGAGCCGTTCAACGGTCTGGATCCCGTCGGTCGGCGTGAAATGCAGAACGTGCTGAATGCGATGGGGAACCAGGGCAAATGCGTGGTGATCTCCAGTCATATCCTCTATGAAGTAGAGCAGATGACCCGCAATATTCTGCTGATGAGCAACGGCCGTTTGATGGCGCAGGGGGACATTTACCACATTCGCAGCCTGATCGACAGTCACCCGCACCATATCCGAATTGCGACGACGGACCCACGCGGGCTCGCGAAACGGCTGCTGGATCTGCCATACGTTTTGAGCGTCCGATTGGATCAAATGGAAGCTACCAGCGTGGAAATCGAGACTCGCGCCCCGGAGCTGTTTTACGCGCAATTTCCCGATTTAATCCTGGAGCATGGACTCGTCGTAAGCAGCTTCGAGTCGCCCGACAACAATCTCGAAGCGGTCTTCAAATACCTGGTGAACGGCTAAATTATGAGCGACCTGACCCTCTTTACCACCTCCCTCCGGGACCTTGTGCGCCCGAAGAAGATGCTTACGCTCGTTCTGTTGCTGCTCCTGTCCACGGGCGTGGCGGCGCTTTGGCGTTACAACACGGCGGGCTACGGGCCGGAGAAAAGCGTGGAGATCTATAACAGTCTCGCGACCCTGATGATCTACAGCTTTCTCCTTGTGCTGCTTACGATTACGTTCGGCACCTCCATTATTTCGACGGAGACCGAGCAAAAGACCATTGTCTATCTGCTTACCCGGCCCGTGCCGCGCTGGCGCATCTTGCTCACGAAATTCGCGGCCGTTGTCCTGGTGACGACGGTGACGACCTACCTTGCCATTTTTCTTTTAGCCCTCATAACGTATGGGCCGAGCGAACTGGGGAACTCCGGGCTGGGGCGGGATCTTGAGATTCTGCCGATCGGCGTGCTGGCGTATGGCGGCATCTCTCTGCTGCTGGCCGTCCTGCTCAACCGCCCCTTGATTTTCGGTCTTCTCTTTGCTTTCGGCTGGGAAACCTGGGTTCCCAGTTTGCCCGGCTCGTTTGGGCGCTTGTCGGTAATGACCTATCTTCGCGTCCTTGCGCCGCATAAGACGGCCGCCGAAATCGCCGCGGAAGCGGCTGCGGCCGCAAACCCCTTTGCGGCCGCCCCCGATGTGATCACGCATCCCATGGCGTGGACCGTGCTCGCCGCCACCATCGCTGTCAGCGTGCTCGCCGCCCTGGTGGTGTTTTCCACTCGCGAGTATGTACCTCGGGAAGACGCCGCGTAAGTTCCGGCAATGGCTAAGTTCGCCTGGCGGAGTTGGCTTTGCTCCGCACAACGCACCCCTTCCGGTTGGACATCGAGCAGCGTGAATGTATCTGCTTTACGGTTTTTCCAGGACCACGCAATCGAGGCCGAATAGCGTGCCGCCTCCACGCGCCATGGCATTTGCGCCCACAATCTCCGTTCGGAAAATCAGCTTCCCGTCCTTCGGAGTGAACACTCCTAATGGGATCGGTCCGGATGCGGCGGGCGTGGCGGCATAGGCGTCGTAATCCGGACCTGCGGGCTGACCATCGATCTTAAATCGCAGGATTCCATAGTCATAGCTCCTGGTGCCGTAGAGGATGACCTTCCTCGGCTGACTGTCCGGGACGGGAATTTCTAGTTCTATGAAATCGCCGGCCTTCTTTGCAACGACGAACAGCTGCTTCCCGCCGCTCCAACCCCCTTCTTTGAGTCCGGCGCTCTGCGCGGAGACTTGCGTGTCGGGCGAGGTTCCGACGACCCGCATGGTCTCGCATTCGATCGCGCCCGCGATCGTTATCGCGCCGGGTAGTAGCGGAATGGCGTGAACCGCCGCCGCCGCCTCTTGCGGCTGAGGCAGACGATTGTGCTTAGCACCGGGCCGTGCGTACCAGAATGTCGCGACGGCATAGTCGACTTTGGTGTCCGCCCAGTTCCAGATCTCCATGTCCATCTTCAGGCGGGTCCGCAACGGAATAGTATCGAGCAAGCGCTGGCGCGACGTGGTGGTGTAACCCCGCCAATCGCCCCGGTCCTGTACATCACGTAAGGGGGTCGAGAGGAATGGAGAGCTAAAGTAGCTTGCCATTCCCCATGCGTAGCCATAATAGTCCTCGGTGCCCGTCCCGATGTGAGAGGGGAAGGTCTCGCCATCTTGATAGACGCGCTCGTCTCCCTCGCCGTACCACTCGCCAACGGGCGTGAATACGCTGAGGGTATCGCCCACATACACTCCCTCGCCTTGAATGTCGATGTAGTTCCAGTCGGAGAACGGGCGTGTTTTCATGTCGAGGGTGCAGCGCCAGTTCGCATGGAAATAGCAGCTACGCTCATCCCAACGCCAGGAAGAGGTGGATGCGGAAAGGGTGATGGTGATCGGCTTCGAGCCCACGTTCCGTACCGCGACGTGTCCGGAATGCTGATAAGGCATTACCCAGCGGGCCGTGAGCTTCCCATCCTCGTGGGCGGTGCGAGACCAATCGTGTACATTGTGCAGGCGCGGGCCGGTTCCGAAGAACTCGCCCAGTGGGCTCCAGACGGATTGTTCTCCATCGAAGCTTGCCTCGATAATCGTTGAGCGCATCGCCTGGGGCGCGTCTCTGGGGTCAATCATCACCTGTAGATTACGGACGGCCCGTTGCCCGCTTTCCAGCTCCAGACCCTTTTCCTCGCCTGGCGCAAGCGTCGCCTGGAACGATATTCCTTTATTGGTGTTTTCCGCAGGCGCCGTCAAGAGATGGCCTACGCGCTCCATGGTGGGTTTTGAAGCTGCGAAGTCCGCCATGGTGAACGTCTGAACAGGTGTGCCTGGCGTATAGGACCGGTAGTTGATGATGTAGTAGAAAGGAACTTCATCCAGCGTGATTTTGCAGTGCCGGGAGAAAGGGATCGGCAGATAGAGGTCGCCGGCGACGCCCCGCATCTCTTTCGGCGGGGTTGTGTTCTGATGGCTGACGTCCGTGTCGTTCCAGGCGACAAATGCGAAAGGAGGCGGAACGAAAGCGCGTCCGCTGAGCAGTTCGTTGAACTTTACCGCGATGGCGGGCTCCTTCGCGCCGTCGAAGTAGAAGCGAATGACCTGTTTGTCGTGCTCGGGCAGCAGAGGCAGCCAGAAGCGCGTGATCGCTCCCGGCCCCGAATCGTCCATGATGACCCATTCGCGTCGTCCCGAGTTGACTTCCGTGCGTAAAAATTGTCCATAATCCTGGTTGGAATGCCAGGTTCCCTGGTCGCCGGGATCGCGCTTGGCTACATCATGGCTGCTTGCCTGCTTCAGCGTGTATGCGGGATTGGGCAGCTTCGCCAGGGAGTCTCGATCCGCCATTTCCTGCAGAAGCGAATCCATCGTCACGCGTTTTGGAGCCCCCGCGCTCCGGGCGGTAGAGATGCCGGTAAACAACAGAAATGCAAGCGTCGTCGGAATGAATTTCCGGCACATGGAACGGTTCAAAATGCTGATCCTCCCGAATATAATCCGCAATCAGTGATTGATTCCGCAATTCCCTGTATGCTATCCAACCTCCTCCTCAGTGGCTCTTACCTCAGGGTCATTCCGTGCTCGGATTTACACCTGCCTGGCGAACGGCGAACGGAAGTTGTCTGCCGTCGCCATGCTCGCCGCAATACGTTCGTCATTCCCGCCGCAGTTAATTGCGCCATGTCCGCCACAACGTTCCCACCGCAATGAATTGCGCGGTGTCCGCCACAACGTTCCCACCGCAATGAATTGCGCGGTGTCCGCCGCAATGAATTGCGTGGTGTCCGCCGCAATGAATTGCGCGGTGTCCGCCGCAATGAATTGCGTGGTGTCCGCCGCAATGAATTGCGTCATGTCC
>JBBRKX010000540.1:0-4542 GCA_038231675.1 Chthonomonadales bacterium
GTCCGCAAACGTCTGGCGCATGCGGTTCTTTATACCGCAATGCTTATGATAAGCCTTGGCGCCGGGCTCCGGCGGTTCGGGACGACGAATCATGTCCCCGGCAAGAACAATAAGACGACGAATCATGCGATCGAAACGCAGGCGCGGCAGATCAAACCCGTCAGCATGGTCCTGAACTGGCTGCAGCCGCATGCGACCATGGGAAGCCTGGCACCCTCCCGTGTACTCATGGGAGAAGTCGCCGTATCGAGGAAGTCATCCGTGAAGTCGACGACAAAGCCACCTATTCAAAATAAATAACATTAATGCAAGGCCGAAATCGCGTGACCGCCCGCTCGATCGAACAGCGCTATGGGCGTTGAGTCGCTCTGCCGTCATGCAACTTATTTTCACTCTTGTCTGTCCCTATTTGTACAAAACAGAGAGGAAGACAAAAAGTGAACATTCGCGAAGATGCGGCCAAATACTACGACCTTCAGAATAACGCTACCGACGACGTCCCATTCTACAAGGCGCGAATATGTTCTCCGCAAGCACGCATTCTCGAACTCGGCTGTGGAACAGGTCGTGTGATGCTGCAGTTGGCAGATCAATGCGGCTTTATTCATGGGATTGACGCTTCGCCCGCCATGCTGGATGTATGTCGCGATAAGTTGAACCGAGCGGAACTTCCTCCTGGTAGAGCAGCGATCAGTGAGGGCGACATTACGAACTTTCAGATGGACGCACGCTTCGATCTGATTATAGCGCCATTTCGTGTCCTGCAAAATCTCGAAACGGACGTGGAGGTGAAGGGTTTCATGGATGGTATTGCCAGGCACCTGGCCCAGGGCGGAAAAGCCATCCTGAACACATTTCGACCGAACCGTTCGCCCGAGGAACTGATCCATACATGGTGTAACCGCGACGAGCATTTTGACGGTGAATCAGAGTTGCCAGACGGCTCTCGTCTCGTACGGTGCACCCGATATGCGCGTCTTCAGTCGAACCCTCTTATATTGTTTCCCGAACTTATCTACCGGCGCTATTCCGCTGCCGGCGCCCTCGAAGATGAGGCGGTGCTAAAAATCGCCATGCGCTGCTGGTACCCGGACGCACTCGAAAAACTGGTAACCGATTCCGGCTTTCGAACCATAGGTCGCTGGGGCGGTTACAGGGGAGAGAGTTGGAATGAAGGCCCGGAACTGGTGATTGAATTCACGCAAGCCTCTTGAAGAGAAAATTCCCGGTAGAAGACAGCGTAGGCTTCCCAATAGGGCCCTTGTGCCTGCTCAGCCTTTCTCACAAATCTCGAAAATGGACGCGAATTCCAGCACGCCTGAAAGGATCGAACGTGTCGGAGAAAGTTCCTTCTCCGACACGCCGGAAGGGGCAATTACAGAAGAACCGCATGGTGGGGGTTGCGCCTATTTTGCCTGTTTGGCAGGCTGGTGCGACTGGATTTCCCAGATTTTTGCCTCGCCCTTGCCATTACGCTTTCCGCCAGTTGCCCCCAAGGTGCCATCCGGGGAAATCGCCACCGCTGCCACAGCGCCATCATGCGCGTCCAGAGTAACCGGTCCTCCCTTCATATTATTGAGCACGGCTTGTCCCTGGAACAGTCCGGTCAACATCGTAAAGGTATCATAGGAGACCGTATTGCTGACCGTGCTCTCCGGAATGGGAAACGTAATGATACCTAAGATCACCGGTCCACCCTGCTTCGCAGCTTCGATGCTCCATGCCGTCATCGCGGTGATCTTTGTTTTACCATCTTTCGATTCCTCACCATCCCATGTGTAAAGCGTATTATTTCTATCGAAGTGCACGCCCGTAATGCCTTCGCTCTCCGGGATCTTTCTCGATAAGAGAGAATGCTGGGTCTCAAGATCCCACACCTTTAAGGTGGCATCGGAATACCCCGCCGCAATGCTTTTACCATCCGGTGTGATAGCTGCAGAGAGAAGTCGGTTATCATAGGCGAACGTAAGAGGGCCCTGACCGGTGGAGGGGTTCCAGACCTTCACCATGCCGTTCTCATATCCGCTCAGGATCTTCGCTCCATCCGAGGAGATATCCAGAGCGCACACTCTCCCTCCGGGGCCGGCCATGGAGCGGAGCTGCTCTCCCGTGGTTGCATCCCAGATGTGGATAGCGCCGTCGATGCATCCGGTGACGATGAACTTGCCGTTGGGAGTATAGACGGCGCTGGAGATCGCGGCCGTAATGCCCTTCAGCGTGAGCATACTGCGGCCGGTAGTAACATCCCAGACAATCGCGGTCCCGTCCGCACTGCCTGTCAACAGACGTTTACTATCGGGAGAAAAGACCGCCGTATTCACCGGTTTTGAATGCCCTGTAAGGGTCCAATCCCGATTTGTTTCCATATCGAGTTGTATCCGGGCATAGAGTTGCTTACCCGCGGATCGTGCGCCACTCAGCGAAACGGGTCTCTGCCCGGTTTTCCCGTCACGATCTACTATCGTTGCAACCCTTTTCTCCGCATACGGGCTCTTGAGGATGCTCTCGTATTGAACCACCTCCGCGTCAGACAGTCGCCGAATCGTAATCGGTTGAAGGATCCAATTCATTCCCGCTTTGATCGCCTCCACGCGTGGGTAGCTCTGTTTATCGGCATCGCCTATGTATAGATCGAATTCCCCTGGAACGACCACCGCCTCCCCCGGAGCGAGTTTCACAGCGTATGCCGAAAATACTGTAGCCAGGTCGATTGCTCCCAGGGCACGAAACTGCGCTGGAATTACTCGGGCGCTAAGCGCATCACGCAGAGCGTCGTTTGGAATCAAGTAGGAAACGGAATTCGGTGGGCCGGAATTCGCGCATTGAAATTCAAAAACACGCTCCCGTTCGGTGGTATTACGCACCAGAACCTTGTAGGCGACATGGGAGTTGAACGGCACACTCCGGTGCTTCGAAAGATCGGAAGTTGTCAGTAAGAGGCCTGGCTCCAGGCCATCCACGGCTTTGCCCCACCGAACGTTATCGAGGATAACCGCAGGACTGGCGTTATCGAGGGTAGCCGCGGGGCTGGCGTTGCCCCGTGGCCCGTCCGTCGCGCCGGGCTTATCCGCCAGATCAACCAACTTCGTTCGTCGGGACGCCGCCCTATGGAGTTTCCTTGTTGTTGCGCCATTGCCTACTTGAAGCTTCGCTTCCACCGGTCTGGCGGATACGCGCAATGCAGCGAGGGAAAGCAAGGCCAGCGCAAACGACGCCGATGCGGCCAGCCCCTTTGTTTGTGCGTGGCGCGGCTTTGCCGCGTCGAGTATGTGTCTCATTCTTTCCTCCATTTCCCCGCTTTGAGCCATGGCGGGAGCGACTTCGTTGGGGTAAACGGATCGCACAATCTCCAGCAGGTGCGCCGCATAGTCGGGTCCGGCAACGCCTGAGAGAAGTACCCGGTCATCGCAGGCACGCTCGCTTTCCAATCGCATGCGTGAGCGCAGCCACCAGGCGCCGGGCTGAAACCAGCAGAACGCGCATACCAGTTCGGCCAGCAGATTCCACATCCAATCCCACCGTGCTATGTGCGCCTGTTCGTGGCGCAGGGCGCTGTCACAGACGGTCCGGTCACCAGTTAACAGAGCGGCGGGCAACAGGATGACGCTCCTGCGTATTCCCCAGGTAAGGGGGGTCTGGACCTGCTCGCTGACCCGTATGGGAACGCTGTCCAGCATCGCTGTGCGGCTATGGGCCTCTAATCCGCGCAGACGAACCAGCGCGACAAGCAGACGTGCGAGCAATATGGCGACACCCACCCCCCAGATCGCGAAAAGGACAGCCGTCACATTTCTGGAGAGTTCCCGATGGTCGGTGGATTTGAGAGCAGCCGTGCCGTGAGCAGCAGATCCGCTTTCCGCCGTAATGAGCGTCGACGGCTTTATCCCGTCAATCGGTTTTTGAGGCATATCCCGTAACGCAGACGCCGCTGATTTCCGATTGAGGCCTAAAAGTTGGTCCGCTTCTCCCGGTGGAATAGTGGCTCCTTCAAAAGTTGCTCCACTCCGCGCAGGCAGCAAGGGAAGAGTTGGCATCAGCCGCTGCATCAACGGCAGCATGGGGAGAACGAGCAGAGCCAGAACGCACATCAGGTGGCGATAGGCCGCCGCGCTTCGGCGCAACAGTCCGAGCGCTATCGCGGTGAGCAGACACAGCACGACGCCGCGAACGAAGAGCTCGATCAGAAATCTCTGCATCACGCGTTTCCTCTCTTCTGACGTGCCTCAGCAATCATCGCGGCGAGACGCTCCATCTCCGCATCGCTGAGTTTGCACTCCGCGTCGGTGAGGAGGGCGTTCACAATCTGTTCGGGACGTCCGCCGAAAAAGGTCTCCATGAGCTTGTAGAGCGCCTCCCTTGCCACCGGCGGGCGTGGCTTTGAGGGGTGGTAGATGTACTTTGCTCCCTCCTGGGTATGGGTGGTGTGCCCTTTCTCTTCGAGAATGCGCAGGAAGGTGCGGACAGCCGAGTAGCTGGGGGGATCGGGGAGCTCGGCCAGGACATCGTTAACCGAGGCGGCTCCGAGTCGGTAGAGCGCCTCGA
>JBBRKX010000541.1:0-4522 GCA_038231675.1 Chthonomonadales bacterium
AAAAAAACCGACCCCCCCCCCAAACCACATGTTGTTTGGGGCCCCGCTTCCTGTGGACGGTGGGGGGCGTCCGACGATTTCAACCGGTCGCGTGAACGCGGGGGCGTCCGACGATTCAGGCGGTAGCTATTGCCGCTGTAGCCGGGGCTTCCACCGGGTCTACACCAGGAATGAGAAGTTCCGGGGAGAGCGCCGGGTAGACGCTGACGCGGCGGCGCTTTTTGTCACCTTCAAACTTGACCACGCCATCGATCAGGGAGAAGATCGTGTAGTCCTTGCCCAGGCCGACGTTCTTACCGGGATGCAGTTTGGTGCCGCACTGGCGGACGAGGATATACCCCGCACGCACCGTCTGACCGCCGTACTGCTTGACGCCACGCCGCTGGGGATTACTGTCTCGGCCGTTGCGCGAGCTTCCCATACCTTTTTTATGTGCCATAACTCTTCTCCCGCCTCCAGGCGGCTTCCCTGTTCCCCGGCATGGCTCTAAAAAAGCATTCCGAGGGTAACAGAGGCCCACCGAGGCAAATGGAAATCATCGGGCAGGCAGATCAGGAACGAAATCGCCCATGCGATTTCGTTCCTCCTGAACAGCCTGTCGTCTACATTTAAATTTCGATGCTCTCGATGCGAAGCGTCGTCTGCAATTGACGATGCCCATATCGGCGGCTTTCGTTCTTCTTGGGCTTGAAGGTAAATCCGTTGATCTTCTTACCCTTGCCCTGCGAAACGATCTTGGCGAGCACCTTTACACCTGAAACGGTCGGCGCACCGATCTGAAGACCGTCATCGCCATTGAACGCAAGGACCTCTGTCAGCTCTATGCTGGCATTCGGCTCGCCTTCCAGTTTCTCGACGATAATTGTTCTGCCCGCCGCCACCTTGTACTGTTTGCCGCCGGTTTTGATAATTGCGTACATACGTTAGTTCTCGCTTATCTTTCTACGGGGCAAAAGCACCCTCGTTAAGAATTCGTTCGTCCCAGGCAGGCCGAAACGGGCCTGACCATTGCGAGACAGCGAAGGAGTATAGCATAGCCTGGAAGCCGGTGTCAAGATCAAAACACGGAATGTAACATTTCAGGGTTGTCCGTATTTTGCCTTTCTGGCTCGTAAAGAATCGCGTGGAGACTTCATCAACACAACTTAATTCCCCGCTGACCCAGCAACTTCTGGGACGGGTTACCCAGTGGGAAGACGCCTTGCGTAAGCGTGACGCGATTGTTGAGCAACAGGCGCAGGCGTTGCATCTGTACCAAAAGCAGGTCGAGGCACTCAAACAGGAGATCCCCCCATCGCACTCGAGATCGAGGAGTTGGGCCAGACGCTTCAGAGCAGCCCCTTTGTTCCATGCGGACGAGACTGGTTGGCGCGAAAACGGGCAGAACGGCACGGGCTGCTAATTTATGAACTGCTTTCTTGACGTGAAAATGCCCCGAATCGGCGCTGATCCAGGGCGGATAGTCACGGTTCAGAAAAGGTTTGTAGACGCTTCTCCGACTTAATTGAATTATGGTTTGGAGTGAACTTTTACTGTTGCCGTCCATACCTGCCTGATACCGGTGCGATTATCCACCCACACGGCGTGAAAGGCTCCGTCTGCATCGGCGACTAAACCTGACGTGTGACCGGCGAGATCATTGCCCTCGTCCTTGGCCTGGGTTGTTCCGGGCACGAGCTTTCCGTTGAAGTCACTTGTCACGCTTGATACGCGCACCGACGGTTGCCAGGTGACTCCTCCGTCCAGGGAAGCGCGCAGCCTAACATTCCATCCCTTCCGGTTCTTTAAACCGCGGGTATCGTACCACGTTACGGCTACCACGCCAGCTTTGTTGACGGCCACGCAAGGCAGGACGGCATCGAAGCCGTGTTCCTCTTGTTTCATCTCCTGATCCGCGATAGGAACAGGCAACGACCAGGTCTTGCCACCATCCGCCGACTGTGCGAACATTACCTGATCTCTTGAATCGATATGGGTTGTCCATACTACATAGAGGCGGTCGCGAAATTCCTTGCTTTCCGGGTCGGCAGCGATCGTGCCGTACACTTCGCCATGCCAGAGAGGAAGGAAAAGCGAGCTAATGACCTGCATTTTTTTCTCAAACGTGCGGCCGCCATCGTGAGACCGGCCTATCCCGATGTACGCCCCTTCTTTGGGTTGGAAGTTCGGGTCGGCCTTTTGCATCTCTGCATTCCATTTGTCCGTGTGGAAGCCATACAGCGTTATGAGCGTGCCGTCACTTAAAACGACGCAGTTCCCCGTACCGGACATATAGAATGGCCGACCTGCGACGCGAAGCACGGGCGTTTCAACGGTCTTGCCGTTATTGCTGGAATGATACAAACCCAGGGCACTGAGACTTCCGCCGGTTCCTCCCAGAGCGTCCGCAAATACTACTGCGGCACAGTAGACGTGACCCGCATAAGGGCCAGCCGTGTTATCCACGGAAAGGAAGGGACGGTCCACGTTATCAGGATTGAACGTCGGCGGTTTCCAGGTTCTTCCCGCATTCCCGGAATGGAACAAACGCCATCCTGGACTGTCGCCATTGACATCGGCAACATATACATTTCCAGCGCGCCCGAACGCAATCGTGCAATCGCTGGTAGTGCTCTGTTTCGGCTCCTCCAGAGAAACCGCCCATGTCTTCCCACCGTCCGAGGATTGATAGACGCCTACATGAACCGCTCCGTTCTTCGTCGGATCGTCCCAAATATTGGCGCCGGCCAACAGCCGTCTTGCATCCGTTGGGTCGGCGGCAACCGTTACATAGGTGTTGATCAAGCCTGCATGGGGGAGGCTTACCTGTACGTTCTCCCCAACCTCAACCTGTGCACCTTGAGATCGGGAACCTGTTGGCAGCACTAATCCTACGATGAATGCTGCTAGAAAGCACCGGTGGGCGAGGCTAATTTGCTTCGTTCGCATCATTGTGAATCTCCTTTCACGGATAGATGTCTGAATAGGGTCGATGGAGGGTGCATACATTTCTCAACGCGGCGCGAAAGAGGCCGAACGCGCGCAAAGGCTGTTGGCGCCCTGATCAGGTCTGCAATGTCTGCCGCAGTTATAACGGCCTGGATAGTCCGTATGGTAATAGGCTCCTTTCTGCCGACGACCGAAAAGTGTACGTGAATCACAGCTTAATAAATCGGTTTATCAAACGGTGTAAAACGATCTGTAGCGTTCTATCAGCCACCGTTTTATGGGGACGTTATGTTTTTTTAGGGCGGCGCACAAGACCCACGCTCATCCAGAGAGGGCGTAAACAGGCGGCGCGTATCCTGCACGGCTTCGCCGCGTATTCGTTGAATGAGCAAGGTCGCCGCACAGTCGGCGATCTCGCGTATGGGTTGGCGTATGCTGGTCAGGGGAGGGGTGGTGAGCAGGCATTGCGCCGTCGAGTCGAAACCAAGGATCGAAAGGTCGTTTGGGACGCGCAAACCCCACTCCTGGGATTTTTGCAGCATTTTGATGGCAACGCCGTCGTACCAGGCGAAAATAGCGGCAGGATGTTCCGGCCCTTCCAATATCCGCTTGATCTGTTCATATACTCTCTCATCATCGCCTTCCCACCGCACATTCACAATCCACTCGGAACGCACAGGCAGGCCAGCGAAGACCAGCGCCTGGCGGTATCCTGCCAGACGGTCATGTACATATCGTTCCTGCGAATCAGCGCTGAGATGCAGAATGCGCGTATGCCCCAAATCGAGCAGATATTCCGTCGCTAAACGTCCTCCAAGCAAGTTATCGCAGTCTACATACCAGAGATCGGGATCGTCATGAACGCCGAACATGGTCACTGCCGGAAATCCGCGCGCATCTAAGCTTTCCGCCATCGGATCCGATGGGGAACGCCACAGCAATGCGCCGTCGATACGACCATCCAGCACGCCCGCACACTCTTGCCCTGGCCCGCCTTCTACTCGGAAGTTCAACAATACCCCATAGCCTTCACGGATCGCCGTAGCAGAGATGCCTTGCATCATCTCGCTTGTGAAACCTGACCAGACGGATAGATAACTCGCCCATTGCGGTACGACGCCGATGGTACCGTACGTTTACGCGTCAGCCCGCGTGCCAGGGCATTCGGGCGGTAGTGAAGCTCCTGTGCCACTTGCCGAACACGATGTCGTGTCTCCTCTGCAACCCGGATAGTAGATTGGCGCTCGTTGAGAATGGCGGAAACCACCTATTTGGTGACGCCTGCTTTTGCGGCAACATCCCGAATAGTGATGGCCATAGGACAGTTTCTACTTCTTTCGTCAGTTTTGATACACCGGTTTATCTTCTTATCTATTATGCTACTCTCTTCTGGATTATGTCAAGCCTCGACCTGCTTTTGGTACAGACGCAACGCCTGCGCCTGTTGCTCCACAATCGCGTCACGCTTACGCAAGGCGTCTTCCCACTGGGTAACCCGCCCCAGAAGTTGCTGGGTCAGCGGGGAATTAAGTTGTGTTGATGAAGTCTCCACGCGATTCTTTACGAGCCAGAAAGGCAAAATACGGACAACCCT
>JBBRKX010000542.1:0-4519 GCA_038231675.1 Chthonomonadales bacterium
CCATTAGTTTCCTCACTTGGTGATCCGTGACCATTGTAGCTATTGTAGCTTCTCCTTGAAGAACTGCAATAGTCTATCCGGTACCGAGATATTGGGAATTCTAATTGTCGCTGAACGGGAATTCTAATTGTCGTTATTCACTATCATTATGACAGAGAATGCCGTCGAACTGTTATCTCTGTTCGCGCCGTAACTGCTCGATAAAGTTATCCTCCGGGCATATTGCCCAGGTATGTGCCAGACGCGCCAGGCGTATGGTGAGTTTCTCGAATGGGCGACTGTTAGTGAAGTCAGGGGTTGCAAATACGATCGCATGAGCACGATGTTGATCCCCGGAGGTATCGGGCTTAACATCCACGATGTACTTGACAGTCTCCTCTTTACCGCTCTTGTGTTCGATAGGCCCCTCTTGGCGTATATCGCCGGCAATCAGCGAAACTACGGACTGATCCGGTCCTTTGCGCGGCGGATCACTCGTAGGAGGGTTGTCGCAAAGATGATGGCGATAAAGAGAAGGTTGCTTTTGCCTGTCCGCAAAAGCAACAGGGGAAACAATGAGTCTCCCCGCATCTATTTTGAAGTTCTGGCTTTGAAGTCGAATGCTCCGGTAGAGAGTTTCCTCATCTTCTACTCTATCGCCAGTATCCGTTTCGTCAGTGGACATGAAGAGTTATTCCATTAACCATGACCATAACGTGCTTCTGTCTGAAGAATCGGTGACATTGCCGTCACTCATCTCGTGCTCTATATCCGTTCCCCAGGCTTTGACGTACCAAGCTTCCTGAGGAGAGATATAGATCGAAAGCCATTTGGATCCGTGTATCCACTCTAGTACCACATGCCCATCTTCATTAGCCGCAACATGAGGCGCAATCCAGGGATGGCTGTTCGCCTGCGTGTCACAGTACATCTCTTGAAGCCATGCCTTGGCATTCTCAATGGCATCCGGATTTGGCGCAGAAACATCGCCGCCATTCCAGTTTTCTCCGAGATCATAGAGCGCTTCTAAACACGTCCATGTGGAAGTGAGGGGATGCTTGCCAGGAATGGAGCGATTCGCCTTAAGTGCTTCGAGCCATCTCTCGATTTTCTCACTGTCCGGACCAACGTCTTTGCCTTGTGCGTAGGCACGGGATCTGTTTGTAGCACACATTTCACGTACAACTGCCTTGGGAGTAGGAGAAGCTGTCGGTGTTTGTAATATGTACATCATCCAATCATCTCCCTGGTTTTTTGAGTGATGCTGGCCTCGAATACTTCATTCTTTCGATCCCGGAGCGTTTCGAGGAATGTCCACAAACGGGGTTCATCCTGAACATTCCACGTAGATTGACGGAACAGGTCTAAATCTAATATCATTGACATTGTGTCCGGATCCGGCGGTTCTACGAGCGCCTGATTAATAACCAACATGCTCTCGATGTCTGGTTGGGGCATCTGAAGTTGCATGAATAGGCCGCCAAGCTCCCTGTTGCGATACTGTGGAATCGATGGAGTCAGCAACAGATACGCATTGATTTTGTGTGTCACAGGGACATTCAAACGGTTGATATATCTTACTCCAACTCGACTTATAGTAGACACACGACACACTGTTTTGTAGGTTTCCCATAGCTTTTGTGTCTCATCACGCAAGGCTTCCCATGAACTATATGGAGACAACCGGCTAAAAGTGAAGCCTTCCAATGTAATCTGGAGCACCTTGCGTTTGGTGTCATCCTCAAGCTTAAAACCTATATGCTTAATGGTGCTTTGAGGAATAGCGTCTAATTTCAATTCACCTTCCAAAATGTCGTGTTGTTCAGGGAAATCAACATGAAGCGCCTCCTTAATGGCGGATAAATCCTCAAGAGTTATTCCCTCGGGTGCAACGACCCGGAAGTCAATGCTCGCTTCCACGATAGGAGCTTTTGAATAAGAGACAGGCATTGCTAGCAGACCTTTATGGTTACGGAACGGTGCGCTCTACACTGTTTCGGCCAGAAGAACACGCGCGTAACCAGATCGAGTGTAAGACGGAAAACACGCCCCATTAGGTTCTGGAAAAGAGAGACTCAAGACAAAGCCAGCCTGAGCGAGATCATAGTACTCACAAGGCTACAAAAGGACGAACGAGGATAAAGTCATTTCTTTCTGAGGCAAACCCCAGCGGGAGAGCATGAAATGTCACGTTCCGCGTAGAGGGGTCACCAAAGTATATAACCTATGGGTTGCATTTGTCAAGCAATCAAGAGTTACTTCTATCCCTCCGGATCTGCTTGCGGTCCCGATTTTTGACGATCAAACGGAAGAGACGAATGCGCGCAGGACAGGAGTGCCCATGCGGCAATAATCGTGAAAATCGTGGTTCAGGACGGAAACATCCCTGAAATTTTGATCTCTAACCAGTTCTATGCTTTTCAACAGATCAAACCTATCCTTATATTGTCGGGCCGTCGGAATCGCGCTTTTGCTGTCTGTCGGTATAATTCTGAGCGCCCACGGCCAGAGAGCCGCTGTAAAGGAGCCGACAGGCCAGCAGACCTATCGGCTGCGATGCGCCTCGTGTCATGGCGCGAACGGAGAGGGCACGAAGAAGGCGGTGCGACCTCTGACCGGGGATCGCTCCGTGGGGGATCTCTCCCGGTTCATTGCGCAGACGATGCCGCCCGGACCCAAAAAATGCACGGGAGCAGACGCGAAGAAGGTGGCGGCCTATATTTATGGCGCGTTCTACTCCCCGGTCTCTCAGGCGCGGAACGTTCCGGCGCGGGTCGCGCTGTCGCGACTGACCGTGCGCCAGTTCCGCAACGCCGTGGCCGATCTGATCGGCGCCTTCCGCGATCCCGCCCAGCCGGAAGCGAAACGGGGACTGCAGGCAGAGTATTTCAAGGCCAAGCGTTTCGACAAAGGCGAGCGCGTTCTCCAGCGTGTAGACCCGGAGGTCCGCTTCGACTTCGGGCAGGCCGGTCCTGTCGTCGACCAGTTCGAGCCGCACCAGTTTTCGATCCGCTGGCAGGGCAGCGTCGTTGCGCCGGAGACGGGCGAATACGAGTTCATCCTCCGCAGCGAACATGCCATGCGACTCTGGGTCAACGACACCGAACAGCCGCTCATCGATGCCTGGGTAAAATCCGGCAACGACAACGAGTTCCACGCCTCGCTCACGCTGCTGGGAGGGCGGGCTTACCCTCTGCGCCTCGAGTTCACGAAATCGACACAGGGCGTGGACGATACCGAGAAGAAAAAAGGCAAACCGGCCGCGAAGGCTTCTATTTCGCTCTCCTGGCGACGCCCCCATCTGGCGGAAGAGGTGATCCCGACTCGCTGTCTATTGCCGACCTCCTCTCCGGAAACGTATGTGGCCTCCACGCCCTTTCCGCCGGACGACCGGAGCATCGGGTACGAGCGCGGCAACTCCGTCTCGAAAGCGTGGGACGAGGCCACGACTACGGCGGCGCTCGAAGCGGCCCGTTATGTGACGGCGCATCTGCGCGAACTCTCGAATGTTCCGGACAACGCCCCGGACCGGAGCGCGCGCCTGCAGAAGTTCTGCCTCCAGTTCGTCCAACGCGCCTTGCGGCGTCCGCTCACGGATGATATAATACAGATCTATATTGATCGTCAGTTCAAGAGCGTTCCGGACCCGACGAACGCCGTCAAACGCGTCGTGCTGCTGACGCTGAAGTCGCCCCGGTTCCTCTACCGGGAGGTCGGCTCCCCGACGCCGGACGCCTACGACACCGCCTCGCGGCTCTCTTTCACGCTCTGGGACTCGCTTCCGGATAAGGAGCTTCTCCGGGCCGTAACTGCCGGGGAGCTTGTCACCCGCGAACAGGTGGCGCATCAGGCCGAGCGCATGGTCGCCGATCCCCGCGCTGCGCTCAAGGTACACGACTTCTTTATGCAGTGGCTGAAAGTGGATCAGTATCCCGATCTCGCCAAGGACGCCAAACGTTTTCCCGGCTTCAGCCCGTCGGTCGCCACCGACCTGCGCACCTCGCTGGAGCTGGAGCTGGAGAGCCTTGTCTGGAGCGAGAAGTCGGACTATCGGGCGCTGATGCTGTCGGACAAGACGTTTTTGAACGGCAGGCTCGCCGGAATCTACGGCGTCAAAATGCCTCCCGACGCGCCGTTCCAGCCGGTCGTTCTCGACCCTGGTGAGCGCTCCGGCGTGTTGACGCATCCCTATCTGCTGGCGAGTTTCGCGTATGTGGACAACAGCTCTCCGATCCACCGGGGCGTGATGATCGTGCGCAACATGCTTGGGCGCGTGCTCAAGCCGCCGCCCGCCGCCTTCGCGCCGCTCGCGGCCGATCTGCATCCCAACCTGACCACAAGGCAGCGCGTCGAGATGCAGACCAAACCGGCTGCCTGCAGCGGCTGTCATGGGCTTATCAACCCGCTGGGGTTCACCCTGGAACGTTTTGATGCCATCGGGCGTCTTCGTAGGGAGGAGAGTGGGCAGGCGGTGGACTGCACGGGCAGTTATCAGCCTCGCGGCGACGGTCCCCCGGCAAAGTTTAACGGCGCGCAGGAG
>JBBRKX010000543.1:0-4518 GCA_038231675.1 Chthonomonadales bacterium
ATATGTCGTAAGTCCAGACCGTGTTGAATGCCGTGACATTGCCCGCCATGCCGGACATGAAGGAAGCCATCAGGGCCGTCAGACCCAGCCCGAGCATCCCCGAGGGAAAATAATAGGCGAGCATCATGGGGGTGGCCAGATTGTAGTCCGGGCTGCCATCCGGGTTCTTCGGGAGTGTAAACCCGCCTGTATGCGGGTTAGCGAGCAGGGCAGCCGCGATCATACCGGGCACGATCACCAGGAAGGGGAAGAACATTTTAGGCACGGCGGCGATCAGTGGGGTGCGTCGGGCCGCGCCCAGGGAATCGGCGGCCATCGCCCGCTGGACCACCAGAAAGTCGGTGCACCAGTAGCCGAAAGAGAGTACAAACCCCAGGCCCATGAGCATGCCGAACCATTCGACGCCCATGGGGTTGTGCGCGGAGTTCCCCAGATATTGCCAGGAATGGGTGTACGCGCCGGGCGCGAAACCATGCTGTGTGGAAACCGTGGCCAGACGCGACTGAAGGCCGCTCCAACCCCCGACATCCTTCAGGCCGAGGTAGACCAGGGGAATGAAACCGAAGACGATCAGAAAGAACTGGAGCACCTCGTTATAGATCGCGGAGGTGAGGCCGCCCAGAAAGATGTATGCCAGCACAATGATCGCCGACATAATCACGCTGAAATGGAAGCTCCAACCGAGCAGCAGCTCCAACAGCTTCGCGAGCGCATACATGGAGATGCCAGACGAAAAGATCGTCATCGTCGCGAAGGTCATGGAATTGAATGCACGCGTCTTTTCGTCGTATCGCAGCTTCAAGTATTCCGGCACCGAGCGTGCTTTGGAGCCGTAGTAGAACGGCATCATAAAGATGCCGACGAACACCATGGCGGGGATCGCGCCGACCCAGTAGAAATGGCTGGTCATGATGCCATACTTCGCGCCGGAAGCTCCCATCCCGATCACTTCCTGCGCGCCGAGGTTCGCGGATAGAAAAGCGAGCCCCGTGATCCATGCCGGAATCGCGCGGCCGGAGAGGAAGAAATCCGTGCTCGTCTTCATCTGGCGCTTAAGCGCCCAGCCGATCCCAAGCACGAAGGCGAAGTAGATGATAAGAATCGCGTAATCGACCAACCCGAGGTGTATGCCAGCCAACGTATTATCCCTCCTACACTGGAGCGTTGCATTTGGAGCCCGCCATTATTCCGCTTGCCGCCGCTACGCTTATCAGGCGCAGATGCCCGACTGAAGAGAGGGGCATTGCGGGGAGGGAAATGGTGGATCGCGATGTCATCAGATACGCAGTATAATGGAATATGTCGCCGCCAAACTCGGCGCAAAGATCGTGTTCTCATATTTCGCGAATATTTCGATCTCGCACTTAAGGATGTCCGGATATGTCCCTCAATTTTACCTTCCCACTCGCCGTGTGCACCGCTTTGGTTGTGATTCCCTGGCTCGGAGCGTCGGCCCAAACGATGCCGAAAGCGAACCCGAAAATGAAAGTTGCCGACGGCATTCCAGAAAAGGCGTCCGCCTTCTCGCTGAAGGATGTTCGGATATTAGGTGGCCCTTTCAAGCACGCAATGGATCTCGATCATCAGTATCTGCTGAGCCTGGATCCGGACAGACTCTTGCATAATTTCCGTGTGAACGCCGGACTTCCTTCTTCGGCAAAGCCTCTGGGCGGATGGGAAGCGCCCGATAGTGAAGTCAGGGGCCATTTTGTCGGCCACTACCTGTCCGCTTGCGCACAGATGTACGCGGCAACAGGGGATGAGAAGCTGAAGGCCAACGCAACGTATGTCATTACGGAGCTTGCGAAATGTCAGAAGGCGCTGGGAAATGGATACCTGAGCGCGTTTCCGGAGACATTTATCGACCGGGTCGAAACCCTGAAGCCTGTCTGGGCGCCGTGGTATACCGTGCATAAGATCCTGGCCGGCCTGATCGATAATTACTCGCTTTGCGACAATAAGCAGGCGCTAGATATGGCGATTCGAATGGGGGATTGGGCAAAGCATCGCATGGATAAGCTCAGCGACGATCAGATGCAGCGCATGCTCGAAAACGAGCAGGGCGGCATCAATGAAGGGCTGGCCAATCTTTATGCGATCACAGGAAAAAAAGAGTATCTCGCGCTTTCGGAACGATTCAATCATCATGCGGTGATCGATCCGCTCGCGCGGCGGGAAGACGCCCTCGATGGTCTGCATGCGAACACCCAGATTCCCAAGATAATCGGAGCCGCCCGTCAGTATGAGCTGACCGGCGATCCAAAATTGCAGACGACGGCTTCCTTCTTCTGGGACGTCGTCACGCGGGATCGGTCCTATGTGATCGGAGGCAACAGCGACGGAGAGCACTTCTCTCCAAAGGCCCATCTCTCAGCGTATCTGAGTCCCACCACAACGGAGACCTGCAATACCTACAATATGCTCAAGCTGACGCATCATCTGTTTACCTGGGATCCAAAAGCCCACTATGCGGACTACTATGAACGGGCGCTTTTTAACCACATTCTGGCCTCTCAGGACCCGGATGACGGGATGATGTGCTACTACGTGCCGCTCCATTCGGGGTCCAGAAAACAGTATAGTACGCCGAACGACTCGTTCTGGTGCTGCACGGGGACCGGGGTGGAAAATCATGCCCGTTACGGCGACAGCATCTATTATCATGAGGGCGGACAGGGGCTCTATGTGAACCTGTTTATCGATTCGAAACTGGACTGGAAATCAAGGGGCATCACGGTGCGTCAGGAGACGCGCTTTCCGGAAGAGGGGCTTTCGCATCTGGCGTTTACGTGCGCGAGACCTACGCGCATGGCGGTCCATATCCGACGTCCGGCCTGGGCGACATCGGAGTTCCACGTTCTCGTCAATGGAAAAGAAGACATGGCGGCCGTTTCACCTTCCAGCTATGCCGTGATCTCAAGAACATGGAAGACAGGCGACCGGGTCGAAATCCGGATGCCCATGGGCCTGCACACGGAGGCCTTCAAGGACAATGCTAATCGGCTTGCGTTTCTGTACGGCCCGATCGTTTTGAGCGCGGAATGGAATGGAGGCGCACAACTGCCTGTGATCGTTTCCGCCGGCCACGATGTACAGGACGGCGTAACGCCTGTCCAAAACAAGACGCTCACCTTTACGGGAGAGCCGGGCGTGTTCAAAGCAGTGGGAGAACCCTCCGGGGAAAAACTTACCTTCAAACCGTTCTACGCGACGTATAAGACAAGTTATGTGGTCTACTGGGATGTTTTCACGCCGGAACAGTGGGAAGTGAAGCAGGCGCAGGTTAAGGCTCAACTGGCTCAGGAAAGAGCACTCGAAGCACGCAGCGTGGATGTCATCCACCCTGGCGAGGAACAGAACGAGCGGGACCATAAATTTACTGGAGCCATGACGAATAATGGGGACTTCGGAGGCAAGAAGTGGCGGGATGCACGGGCGGGCGGGTGGTTCTCCTATGAGTTGAAGACGCTGCCTGACGCCGCTCTGGACCTTGGCGTGACGTATTGGGGATCTGACGGAGGCGGACGCGACTTCGATATTCTGGTGGACGACGTGAAAATTGCTACAGAATCTCTCGCTAACAAGCACCCGGACAAATTCTTCGACGTGGTGTATCCTATCCCCACCGACCTGACCAAGGGAAAGAGCAAGGTTACCGTTCGGTACCAGGCGCATCCCGGGTCCATGGCGGGCGGCGTGTTTGCGTGTCGGATCCTGAAGCAATCGGGCGTACAAAAATGAAACCATGCGGGATTATAGGATGTTGTCTTTTGACGGCGCTTGCCTGCACTGCGCTGCATTCCCCCTCGGCAGCGCAGGGAACAAAGCAGGATTACGCGCGTGCCAATTCGCTTTCAACGCGGGTGACTGGAAAGGTCTTTCGAGCGTCCGTGAAACCCAGCTGGATAGCCGGTTCGGACAGGTTCTGGTATCGGAACGATCTTCCATTGGGACGGCGGGAATATATTTTAATCGATCCCACGAAGCCGTCCAGAGGTCCCGCTTTCGACGAGACTCGGTTGGCCGTGTCCCTTTCGAAGATACTTGGCGTTCCATGTGAGGCGGACCGCCTGCCGGTGGACAGCATTGCGTTTGTGCCGGAAAAGCATGTGCTGCGCATCCAGGTAAAGGACAAGACCTACGATTGCGATCTCACCACCTATGGATTGAAATCCACCGAAAAGACTCTGGGACGGGCGACGCCGCTCTGGCCCGAAGGCGCACCACGCGCTTCGGGCGGCAACGGTGAACAGACGCTGCTGACTTTCCTCAATAAGACGAACGGAGACTTGAGCCTCTTCTGGCTGGATACGGAAGGCCGACGTCACGCATACGGCCTGCTGAAGCCTGGCGAGTCGCATATTCAGAACACCTATGCCGGCCATGCCTGGCTGGTGACGGGTAAAGAAGGCTCGCTTGCCGAGTTTGTGGCCGGCGATGCGCCTTCACTGGCCGTCATCGATGGTCCAGTAGCCGCACCCGCAGCCCAACATGAGTCGGACCCGTCGGTATCACCGG
>JBBRKX010000544.1:0-4515 GCA_038231675.1 Chthonomonadales bacterium
ATGGAGTCGCGATCCCGTTCATGGGCCGCTTTTTGCTCTTTCGCTTGCTGCGCGACGAGTTTTTTATCCTCCGCGCGCATTTGCTTGAGGAGCTTTTCCACCGCCGATACCGAGTACATGTCTACGGACTGGCCATGGAACATGAACTCCCGTACGGCCAGTGTGGGCGGTCGATTCTGACCTGACGCCGGCACCACCGCACAGGGCATCGCCGCCATGGTTCCAGCGAAAATCAATCGTTTCAGAAAGAGGGATTGCCGTATCAAAGTAATTCCTTCCTTGAACTGCCCGAATGGATGGCCGAGACGCGACTCAGCATCGGGCCGGACGTACACAGCAAACAAAATGAGAGACGATATCGACAACCAGGCGCTGGGTAGGGGGCGCGTGGCGGGCGTATTATCGGTGAAAATATAACTCTGATACCGCCTTAGAACGAAAGCGCGGTCTCGCATTACGCGGGAGAAGGCCGGCGCATGTTCTAAACGCGGCAGATCCCGCAAGCAGGGAGTGAGGGGGGTCCCTGTGCATCCAGATTCGAATACCTGCGTATGGATACATTATCCTACATAAAACGGGTGATTTCCTGCCGATTTACAACTTTTTTCGCATTTTTGCACGAAATCCATTGCACGCGGCAAAGCGTGGGGGCGCTTATCCGAATAGGTCGAGCGTGGTCTGATCTTTTTTCGGCAGTCCGGCAGCGGTCGGGCGGGGGATGACCGCGTCGAAGGACGGGCCGAAAGCTTCTTCCAGACGCCTTGCAAATTTATACAGCTTATCCATATAATACCTGACGTTTTCGTCATTTGCATACTCTGAGAACAGACCGAGCGAACCATCCGCTTTTTCGTAGACAAGCACATGGTCTCCAATAGGCACTCCTTCCGCTACCGCCGCCGATCGCCGCTTCTGGTCGCTTTGAAAGGTCTTGGCGGTCACGCGCTCCCGGCGAGCAAGATCTCCGATCGGTATTCTGCGGCCGAGCAGATCCTCGATGGTTTGCGCGTACAAGGCGCCGATGGCTTCCACGTCATGTGCCAGCAGAAGATCGACCGCAGCGGCGAGAAACTGGCGGCCAAAGCGCTCGTCCGCCCGAGAGCGCAGGGACGCGCCCTTGAAGATCCTTCGGCCCTCGTAAGTGACCAATACGTAGTTTTTCGTCTTTACCGAGAGCATGGCTGCAAATCGGCCGTCGAAAGCCAGACGAATCCCATCCGGCAGAGCGCTTCCAATTCGGGCGATGTATTCCCGCTCCTCGGGTTCGGTTTGGATCTCCGGCGTGGGAGCGAAGTAGACGCCGTCGGTATCGATCTCGACGACCAGACTGCCCGTGGCCTCCAACCGGTTTGCCACATCTTGAACCAGTGCGCGGCCAAGCTCCGTCACGCGGGCGGCGGCATCGAAGTCGTTGAAGTAAAAGGGCCCCCCGAGATATCCGTAGAAGGAGTTGATCAGAACCTTGAAGGAGCCCTGTAGCCCCTCCCAGTACTGCGCCTCGTCTCCGCCCTGCGCCGATTTGCGCTTTGCGTCGAGACGACGTTGCGTGAGGTCGCCCAGCGCCGGAAGGAACACCCCGAGTGTATCGGCGGCCGGAGCGATCCGATGGGCCAGCATCAGGCTGGGATAGAGACTCTCCACGTCCGCTTTTACAATGCGCTCGATCACGCCCTGAACGCGGACCTCGGCATAGCCTCCCGCGTAGGGTCTGGACGACTGCGACATTGGCACTGCGTGGCCAGCCGCGAGGTATGCGCGCACAAACAACGCATTGATCTTCTCGCCGTTGCCGGTCACCATCACCTGCCCATAGCCGTCCGGAACCATCTGCGCCTGATAGAATTCGACCGGAGAAATCAATTCCGCCAGCTTCGCGGTCTCTTCCACGTCCTGTAACGCATACGTGCGCACCAATTCGGGATCCTCGCGATAGATACGGGCGATCTCGGCGCCAGGCAGCTCCACGCGGTCTTTCGCCGCAAAGCCGAACACGCGGGCGCACTCTTTCAGGCCATAACTCGTGAGCGCTTGCTTTGCCCAATCGAAACGCTGCACGACCAGATAGGTGTCGAGTACGTGGCGTCCATGAATGGTCACCGGAGTAAACGGGCGTGTATTCCCTCCGGCCGCGATGGCGTAGTTTCTCTCCGCTCCCGCCCGGGGCTCGCTCCCGTCCCTGCCGATCGCAAGCCGAATTCCATGACGCTGAGCCCGCTTCATTACGAATGGGAGATCGAAACCATAGAGGTTATGGCCTTCCAGCACATCGGGATCGCGCTGCCGAACGGTCTCCGCGAACCGCTCCAGAATCTCGCGCTCCTCTCCTTCGATGGTCGTAAGCAATCCGCGATTGTCGGAGATGGCGATCATCAGGATACGATTCGCTTCCGGCTCCGGCGACAGCCCGTCGGTCTCGAGGTCGAACTGAAGGCGAACGATGTCCTCGAACGCCATGCCCTTGAAGAGGGTTTTGCCCGAACGAATCAGCGCCATTTTCGCCCCAAGGGGGTACGTCAGATGCGCGATATGCGCGTCACGGATGCGGAATCGCGCCTCCTGATAGGCCGCCTGCGAGGGAAATTCGATAAGATGGCGGTAGCCGGTTCCCGCAAGTTCCGTCACTTCCGCGCCTGGCAAAGGCGCCTGGGAAGCGTCTGTCACCAGTATCCAGGGGCGTGCGGAAATGCGTTCCCGGTGTACGCCGTCGTCCGCGCGGCGATAAACCCATAGGCCTTCGGCGCCGTCCGGCTCGACGGCCACAATGCGTTCTGTGGCATCATGGCCGAAGAGAACCGTGTCGGCGGAAATGGAGTGAATTGTGGGCGAATCGGGCATAATGTTAGACGATGGAACGTAACGGGAGTTCTTCAATTTGTGTATACCGGAATTATACCTCCAATGGTTAGATCCTACACAGACGTCTACGACGTCTACGGTCGGGCGCTTGATACGGAATGATTACCCAGGACGTCCGCTGATGCAAACGGCGGCGTCTCGTGAATCGTATGCAAACAGGTCTGACATGGCAGTACGGGAGGATGCATGGCGCTTCTAGAAGCTTTACCGGTCGAAGTCGAAAAGAGTCTGCGGGATCTTCAACGGGAAGCTTCCAGTGCCAGGGCCGCTCTGCCGGGCGCGGGGGACACGCTCCTCGATGCACAAAGTGAGCAGGATGCTATCGATGGCGACGATACGGAAAACCAATTTCCGATCGCGTTCGCGTCCGATGTAAATTCCTCCGGGCTATTTGGGCCGGAGTGGCTGGTCGTCGATCATCGTCAGGTGTATGTTTTCTCGCCGAACGGAGGAGATCGCGCGCATCTTCGGCGCGCCGTTCCGCTCAGCCGCATCCGAGAGGCAAAGGCCGAGATGCATGTCGGCAACGGGCAGATCGAGGTCCGCACCGACGACGAGACGATTCCACTTGTACGATTTTCTCATGCAACGATTGGCGACGCCCATACGATCGCCCGGCAGATCGACGCTCTTGCGAAGGGCGAAGAGGCGCGTCTCGCCGACGTGGAGGAGAAACTAAAGTACTGTCCCAACTGCGGCCGGGTGCTTCCGGACGATACGGAAGTCTGCCCGGCATGCGTCAACAAGCGGGCGGTGATGCTGCGCCTGTTCCGATTTCTTGCTCCCTATAAGGCGCAGGCGGCGGCAAGCGTGGTCATCCTTGTCGGGATGACGGCGGTAGAGCTCGCGCCGCCCTATATCGGCGGCAAACTCGTGGATATCCTGACAAAACCCGAGCGCTACAACCCGACCCATTCGCTCGCTCCCATTTTAAACCTTGTCGGCATCCTCGCCATTACGCGCTTCATAAGCGCCGGATTCACGTTTTGCCAGCGCCGATTAAATCCGTGGCTGGGAGCGCGGATCCTGATGGATATCCGTGTCTGCCTGTATGACAAATTCAACCAGCTATCGCTGGCGTACTATGACAAGCGCAGCACGGGATCGGTGATGGCCCGCGTCACAAACGACGCGGACAACCTCTGGGATTTCCTTACCGACGGCATCCCGTGGTTTATTTCGAATATCCTTACGTTGCTCGGGATAGGCGCGGTTCTATTCTTTATGAATTGGCGTCTGACGTTATTGCTCCTGATTCCCGCGCCGTTTATCCTTGGCCTGACGAAATGGTTCATGCCTCGGGCCCGGAAGCGCTTTCATCATGTCTGGCACCGCATCAGCAAGATGTATTCCACTCTGAACGCCAACCTTACCGGCATGCGCGTCGTCAAGGCCTTCGCCCAGGAGGAGAGAGAGAACCGTCGCTTCGCGGACCGTAATCGACAGGTGTTCGAAGCGAGTTTCGCGGCGAACTCCTTTGCCGCGACGTTCTGGCCCCTGATCGCCTTGCTGATGAGCGCGGGCTCGTACATTATCTGGATCGTCGGCGGACACGATGTGATTCATGGCGCGATGTCCATCGGGGCCCTCACCGCGTTCAGCGGTTATCTGGCGCAATTCTACGCTCCCTTCCAGAACTTCAGCCGCGTGCTGGACTGG
>JBBRKX010000545.1:0-4513 GCA_038231675.1 Chthonomonadales bacterium
ACGAATGTCTTCTGCGCATAGAGCGAAGGCCAGGTCCAGACTTGATCGATATACGACGGGAACGCGCCGGCCGACCACAGCCACCCCGCCGCGATCGCATGAGGGAGCGCAAATCCCGCGAGCAGCGGCAGCAGCCCGGGAAAGCTGAATACCGCGGCGGCCAGCAGAACGAAAGCGGCTTTAGCGTTAAACAGAAATCCGATTCCCGCAAGTACGCCGCTCCAGAAGGCCTGCCCGCGCCAAGCCAAATAGATAGCCCCAAGATGCGGCACTAACATCAGAAGATCGGCCGCCAGAGGGAGCACGGCGGATGGCGTATCGAATGTCAGAAAGAACGCCATCAGCGCGCCGGCCCACATGCCCTCTTTGCGGCTCCAGAGATCGCGCGCGAAACAATACGCGACAAAGCACGCCAAAAGTGCATATAGAGACCCCGCGATGCGCAGCACCCAGCCCGTTTTCGCGGCCCACAAGAGATAGATCGCGGGTACGAGCGGCGGCTTGTCGAACCATATGTCGCGATACAGCATCTTCCCCGCAAGCATCTGCAAGGCGGCGGCGAGCGGAAGATTCTCCTCGGCCCATAAAACCTGCACGTGGCAAAGTCTGGCGCCAAGAATCGACGCGAACAGCAGGACGAAAAAGAGCGGTATTTTCACCGGGTGGACACTATAGTATAGTAGGCAAAGAAAAAGCGAAGATGCCTCAAAGCAACGCAGGGAACATCCAGGAACAGCTCGCGCTGTTGCGCAGGACCGTCGCTAACATCGACCGCAAATACGAGGTGAGACCCGTTCGCCAGGCAGCCGAGTTCGTGGAAGAGATCCTTACGGGTCAGGTCGTGGAAACGCCCCACGGCCGGCACTTCGAGACGGAAAAGTTGTATGAGCGTCACCGGCGCCATGGCAGCGTCGATATTTCAGACTTGATAGAGCTGCCGGAGGATTTTCTGGCGTCGATCTCCGGCGGCTCCATCGCGAAGAGTCATCCGACGCGGTGGGCCTTTCTCGATACGGAGACTACGGGCCTTGCGGGCGGGACGGGCACCTATGCATTTCTGATCGGAGTGGGGAGTATCGACGCCGCGGGATTCCGCGTGCGTCAGTTTTTTATGCGCGATTACGGCGAGGAAGCATCGCAGTTGCACGCGCTATTCGAATATTTGCAGCGCTTCGATGTGCTGATCACTTACAACGGCAAGGCGTACGATCAACCGCTGCTCGAGACTCGCTTCCGCATGGCGCGCGCGCGGCACCCGTTCGACCGTCTGGAGCACCTGGATCTTCTATTCGGGGCTCGCAGGCTCTGGAAACTGCGGCTCGATAACTGCCGCCTGGTCCACCTGGAGCACCAGATCCTCGGCCTGGAGCGGGAAGGCGATCTGCCGGGTGAAATGATTCCTTACTACTATTTCGAATATCTGAAAACGCAGCGGGCGTTTCGTCTGGTCCCGATCTTTCACCACAATGTGATGGATATCGTTTCGCTCGCGTGTCTCACCGCGATTGTGCCCGAAGCTTTTCGTTCCCCTGAGACTCTGATGCTGCGGCACGGAGCGGATCTCCTGGGTCTCGGGCGCTGGCTCCTGCAAGCCGGGCGTACGGAGCAAGCACTGGTGTTATTCCGTCGCGCGGTGGAATTGGGGCTGCGCGACGATCTGCTTTTCCGGACGCTGTTCGATATCGGACTGCTCGAAAAGAAATTGGGTCGCGACATGGCCGCAGTGGCCGTATTTACCGGCATCGCGGCATCGCCGAATTCCTTCCGTGTGCGAGCTTTTGAAGAGCTGGCAAAATACTACGAACATGGCGAGCGCAACTACGCCATGGCTCTCGAGATGACACGCACCGCGCGCGAGTACGGCGACAGCCCTGAAATTCGAAAACGCGAGCAGCGGCTTTCGATCAGAGCGGCTGGCCGATCGAGAAGACTGGTTTAATGGTGGGATCATGCAGCTCATCGTGAACGATGTGGAAACTCAATCGCCTGTGATCCTTCATCCGCCTGCCATGACGGATGATGAGTTCTACGCTTTCTGCCGGCGGTACCCCGATTTCAGGGTCGAGCGAACGGCGCGGGGAGAGATTGTCATCATGCCGCCCACAGGATTGGAAACAGGGTTCCGCAATAACGATCTGTGCAGACAATTGGGAAACTGGGCTGTAAGGGACGGCCGGGGAAAGGCGTTCGACTCGAACACGGAATTCATTCTTCCGAGCGGCGCCGCCTATGCACCCGACGCATCCTGGGTCGCGAATGCGCGTATCGCCAAACTCACGCCGAATCAGAAACGCAAATTTCCGAGGCTCTGTCCCGATTTCGTGATTGAACTGACCTCCCCTTCCGACCGCCTGCGAGCTGTCCAGCGGAAAATGGGCGAGTGGATCGACAACGGAGCGCAACTGGGCTGGCTGCTCCATGCGGATCGCCGGACTGCATACATCTATCGCCCGGGTAAAGATCCGGAAAAGCTCGTCGAGCCCGCGCGTTTGGAAGGCGAAGGACCCGTATCCGGCTTCGTGCTGGACTTGAGCCAGATCTGGAGCAACTTATAATCATAGGAATGGCACGCGCTTGCGCAACCGGCTCACCAGCGCGGAAGTAAACGCGGGAAGCGCGCGGGTGAGGATGTCCGCCGCATAAACATCCTTTCCTATGCGCACCGACCTGGCGTTTCGCTCGATGCCGCGCACGATGCGTCCGGCGGCGGATTCCGGCGAGATACCGCGCCGGGCTAAAAATTCCGCTTCGATCTCTTTCTTTCGGGGGTCGGTAGCACGGCTGTTGCGAACCAGCCCGGTCCGCACGGCGCCGGGATAGACGCAGGTGACTCCGATTCCCGACCCGTAAAGCTCGGCGCGCAGCGCGTCGCTGAAGCCCCGAACCCCGAACTTCGAGGCGCAATAAACCGTTTTCCCGGGGCAACCGATCAATCCGAACAGACTTGCCACATTTACGATGTGACCATGCCGCCGCTCTCGTAAATGCGGCAGAAAGAGCCTACAGCCGTAGATCGTTGCCAGCAGGTTGACACGTACCATCCAGTCGATATCGTCGAGTCCGTAGCTTTCGAGCGGCCCGGACAGACCCGCCCCCGCGTTATTGATGAGCAGGTGAATGCCGCGGTGTCGGCTGAGTACCGCCTCGGGCAAATGCTTCATGTCGGACGGATTGCCGACATCGGCGACGTGTAGCGAGACGCTGCGAGCGGCGCCCAGGAGCGCGGCGGTCGTCTTCAGGCCGGCCTCGTCGATATCGACGAGCGCCAGATCGCAACCTTTCCGGGCGAGCAGTTCACTTAGAGACCGCCCGATCCCTCCCGCCGCCCCGGTGATTACCGCAACCCGATCCGCAAGCTCGCGCATCCTCACAAGAGTACTTCTAATCGAGCTTGACCGTTTTGCTTTCGCGGGGAAAGCCTTGTAACCTACATACTTGCCGGTACGCCTTATTAACTTGCCGGCCTTGCGAGAATGCTGGTTGAGTTCGAGCTAATCAAGCGGGCCCAAGGGGGGGACGCTGCCGCGTTTAACGACGTCGTAGTGGCTTATCGCAGGCGTATTTTGGGAACGATCGCCCGATTAATCGGTCATCCGGAAGATGTCGAGGATGTGGGCCAGGAGGTGTTCCTCCGGCTTTATTTCTCCCTCGATCAGTTGCGAACTCCGGAGGTTTTTGAACCCTGGCTATATCGTCTTACCGTAAATGCATCGTACGATTATCTTCGGAAGCACCGGCGGCGCATGGAATCGCGCATGGCGGACCTTTCCGAGCAGCAGGTCGTCATGGCGGACGCCATCGCGAGCGGCAAGGCGGATCACCGGGACGCACAGCGGAGAAAGACGCGGGAAACGGTCAACGGTCTTCTGGCCTCCGTCTCGGAAGAGGATCGCATCTTACTGACGTTAAAGGAAGTGGAAGGCTTGTCATTGAAAGAAATGGAAAAGATATACCATGTGAACGAGAATGCGTTGAAGGTGCGGCTGTTTCGCGCGCGTCAGCGGATTCTCAAGGCCATGGGCGCGGAGCACCAAGGAGCAAGGGCTGGGGTGGGTACGGCAGGTTAGGTACGGCCGGCTGATTACGGCAGGCTAATTCGTTGGAAGCGAAGGACACGATGAACTCTGAACAGCAAAGCGAGCGGGAACATATTCTGCAGGGTTTGTTTCAGCAGTATCGGGAAGCTCTTCCCGATACTGAGCCGAGCCCCAATTTCATGCCCGCCATTTGGCAGAAGATCGAGGCGCGGCAATCCACCAGCCGGCTGTTCGGCAAGGTTGCCCGAGGTTTTGTTTCCGCGGCGATGGCGGTGTCCTGCATGCTCGCCCTGTTTGTTTTCCTTCCGCGGGGGCAGAACTCCGCGTTCGAGGCTGGAAGCTATGTCGAAATCCTCGCCGCGGACCACGCCGACGATAATGCTCTGTACTTCGATGCGGTCCACATAAGTCCCGCGTTCGAGACGGTGGATCAGGATCCGAGCTGATGAGAAGATCGAGCCTCACAACGTCGCTAT
>JBBRKX010000546.1:0-4503 GCA_038231675.1 Chthonomonadales bacterium
CATCGAAGACCCCACAACCCCGAAGGGCGAACCCATCGGTTTAGGCTGAGGCCCGTTCGCTCGCCGCTACTTGGGCCATCGCGTCTGCTTTCTTTTCCTGAGGGTACTTAGATGTTTCAGTTCCCCTCGTGCCCCTCCACTTGCATGGATGACGTCCCATTACGGACGCCGGGTTGACCCATTCGGAAATCGGTAGATCAATGAGTGCTTGCCGCTCCCTACCGCGTATCGTCGCTTGGCACGTCCTTCGTCGGCACACCGCCCCTAGGCATTCCCCAGAAGCCCTACGTATCTTTAAAAACAAACCATCACTCCACACGCCCCGCGTCTTCCTCCGCGCCGGTCCTCAAGACTGCTTCGACCTTACGGCCGAACCAACCCCGACTTCCACCGCCGAAAAAGTGCGCTTGCATGGGAGAATCATACTTCAAATTGAAGCATGTCGCTAAGATGCCCATCCCCATTCAAACTTCAATACCTGTATTGCAATATCCAATTGTAAAAGGGCTCTTCTCTCCTCACTGCGTTTGCGTTAAGGAGAGCGTCCTCAATTAGGACGACTTCGTACTACACCTTTAGTATACACCCTGAAACCGATCTTGTCAATGCTTTGTTTTCAAAAGCTTGCAGTTCAAATTCCAGGCTAGCACTAATTAGTCCTACACGTTCCGGAGACAACAAGTTCTACGATCATGCAAAGGTTTCCCCTCACAAGTTCGTTAAAAGGTCGCTTCGGCTAGTTCCAATCCGGAAGGTTTATAACACCCTGGAGAAGTGGATAACATGTAGCGCTTGGTGCGGCTCACTAATATACAATAGATCCCCCCCGTTGTCAAGGTCGATTGCAAAGATTCTTTAAATATCGTCGCCTGCGTTTCAGCCAGGGCATCTCCCGAACATCGATCTCGGCTGCTCACATAGCGCAACCGAGATTGTGCGCAGGAAATCGGTCGATAGGATCGGAACTACCAAGTCTGGATCTGCTGGACCGAGAAGCAGACCGCGCCAGTCTATAAAGAGACCCCTGATCCGAGATATGCAACCCAACGCTTGTCCCAACATCCGGACATTTCTATTTGAGAGGACCCCATGAGAATTCACCCTTTGGCGATCGCAGCCGCAGCGTGCATCGCGCTGGCGCCCCCCAGTATTGCGTCCGACAATGCTCCCATCGCCCACCGCAACGACAGAGCTTCCGAAAAACTGGGAATGCGACTTTCGCTCCAATGCTGGACGTTTCGAGAATTGAGTTTTTTCGAGACTGTCGATGAGGCCGCCCGAATGGGTATTCGTTACCTGGAGATGTTTCCCGGTCAGAAGGTACGCCCGGACGGACCCGAAACGATTTCCAAGGATATGGATGAGGCCACCATCGCGGAAGTGAAGAAGAAGCTGGCGGACGCCGGTGGCCTGAAACTGGTGGCGTATGGAGTCGATGGTGTGGCAACCGACGAGCCCGGCGCCCGTAAGGAGTTCGAGTGGGCCAAAAAAATGGGCATCAAAGTGCTTGTCACGGAGACCATGCCCAATGAGATCCACGATAAGCTCTGCAAGCAATACAACATTCGGTACGCACTGCACAATCATCCGCAAAGCTGGCCGCCCGATGACGTCTTGAAGTACACTAAAGATCGCGTTAAGCAGATCGGATCCTGCTCGGACACGGGGCACTGGGCGCGCAGAAACCTGGTCCCCACGGAGCAGTTCAAAAAGCTTGAGGGCCGTGTCGAACATTCGCACTTTAAGGACCTGGACAAGTTCGGCGATGGGCACGACGTCCCATGGGGCACCGGAGTATGCGATGTCCCCGGCATGCTGGCCGAACTAAAGCGCCAGCATTATAAAGGCTACCTCTCGATAGAGTACGAATACGGCAGCGTCAAGGATCTGGAAACCACCGTTCCTCAGTGCGTCGCCTTCTTCGACAAGACCATGAACAGCCTCGCCGCGAAGTAGCCCCCGTGCGCATCGAAGCCGATCAACCACACCGGGCCGCCCTTCCTTACGAAGAGCGGCCCGTTTTAACGTCAGATCCGCCCTGGCGCGACGCACAATGCAAACAAGACTTTCTTTCCCACCCGCATCGAACGTGCTCCCTTTACTTGTCCCAGCCCATATCTCTATCCAGGAGCGCGTAGAGCTTTTCGTTCCACGGGCGATAAAAATCGTGGAGTCGACGTTGGGTTTCTTCATCGACCGGCGGCGGCTTGATCGGGTTCTGGTTGATGACCTTGTGGATCTCCGGCTTCATGGGTTGAAGTCCGAGAAATTCATGGATGCCTTCGACCGCAGACGATGTGTTTTGGAAGAAGTCTTCCGCGCGCAGAATATAGACGTTTTCGCGCCCGAAGCGTTCCAGCCAGAGCTGCACCGACTTGACATAGATCCCGGTCTGAAGCAGCGGGTACCCGCACCGTGACGGAAGTATGCCGGCTGGAAAGAAATCCAAAGCCATGTCGACGTAATCGGCATACGTCTTATAGTAGGGGATACGCGCCTGTCGCTGCCCGCCAAGAAATAAGTCCCACTTATAATGAGAATAGGCGCGATCCACCGGGTTTCGCAACATGAGAATGATTTTCCCATTCGGTCTGGCTGCATAAAAGCTGTCTATAAGCTGCAGGGTATGCAGCCAGGTGTTAAAAAAACCGCACAACACCTTGCCGTGTTCCCTCTCGATCCGCTCCTTCTCTCGAACGGTGGGATAGTAGGGCCGCCACTCATCCGGATCGGCGGACGGGATCTCCTTGCTCAGAGGCGGGAAAATATTGGGGTGTTGGAACAGGTAGGTAGAGAGGTCGCTCGTGCCGCTTTTGATCGCGCCGACACAGGCGAAGTCAGGCAGCACGCGCGATCCTCCCAACGAGCGCAGCCGCAGCCGCCAGGCCGGCGCCCGCCCGAAATAGTGGGGAAGAAACTGAAATCTCAGCATCAGAATTTTGTGTTGGATCCGATCCGCGAGCGTTCTGCGTCCTTCGTAGACGGCGAGCCGATGCTGTTCCGTCAGGTCGTAGATCTCCGTGAAACGCTTGAAGTTACGTTCTTTCCCTGCCATAACCGTCCTTTTTTGATACCGAGGTCACAATAACCGAAGGCCCGAGCAATCGTTATCCACCTGGCGCCCGATACGGTATTGAATATTGCAGTCTGGTGCGACAAACTCCTTAAGCGTCTTCTACTGCCTGGCTTACCGAATCTCCCTTGGTCTCACTGTGGCTACTGCGGAGTTGAGCGCAGCAGACGCCATCCGGTCTCATCCACGGTCAGCCTGGTATGGCCGGAATATCGATCGTACACCCGGTTCATCTCCGCAATGGAGTCGAAATATCCCACCAGAAAAGCCGCATCGATCGTTTGACCGGGTTCGATAGGCCGTCCGCCGACCTCTTCGATCATACAAACATAACCACGCTGGTGGCACCAGGCTTCAGACACGACCGAAGGGTCCAGCGTCATGCCGGCGAGCCATGGGCCGTCCTGACCGGTTTTCGGATCGTGCAGATGATATGCTCGGATAAACCGTTTCGGAAGCCGGCCATCATTGCGGGCATACAAAAACTTTGCATCCGGAGCGAAGTCGTCCGCAAAAGCACTCGCGGGGATCCGTCCCTGGTAGCTCAGATAGACCTCACTGAACGTGTCGGCGCCTTTGTGTTTGATATGACCCGGCATATCCAGGCGCAGGAACAGGGCAGGACTCGCGTTTACGCTCAGGATGCGTTCGGACGACAGAAAGTACCGTTTGCCTTCCGGGAAAACCAGCGTCTGCTCCCATTCCGACCCGGTCTTTTTGCCGGGTGCGGCCAGATAATAGCGGAAGCGCATTTTCACGGCGACAAAATCCTTGCCGCGCACCACCTCCGGAGAGACCTCTTTCGCCTGCGTGCAGATCTGCGGACCCTCGATCGTTCTTTTCGGACGATTGCCGTGGGTCAGGTTGTCGAATATGTACGGCAGATCCCCGGAAAGCTGAGCGCGATACGCTTCGTCGCTACCAGGCTCCATCAGCCAGTCCACGATTTCGAGGCCGAACCCGGCATCATGAAACCCACTTTTCTTGTCGAGAAAAGAGCCTTCCCCTACCCCACTGACATAGCCCCGCTTCTGGATGACCGCTTGCAAAGAGGAGGTTTCGATGCGAATCTGGTCCTGCGTTTCCGTCACGGCCGTTCCTCCACCCATTTCCTCCACTCGCCCGGCGCTGACATCCGCACAGGTGAGCAGCCATAATGCCGTCAAAATTGCTATTCCGAGGCAGCACCCTTGCTTCAACATCAAAAAGTTTCCGATGGTCATTTGCCGTTCCGGTTCCCTCCCAATTTACAGATGCACCGATCCAGCCGTTCGGGCATTCTATTCTTAACGAGTTGTGCTAGTTTTGGCTGAGCAGGATACGGCAGAGCGAATGTGCAACGCCTCATCTGGAAGCACCTACTTTCAGAGGAGGAAACCGATGCTAGCTCACCCTGCCGTAAGCTTATTATCTCATAATTTCAGCCGAGA
>JBBRKX010000547.1:0-4497 GCA_038231675.1 Chthonomonadales bacterium
AGGCATTGACAAACCGAACTTTCTCGGGAAAAGGTTCTCTTCTCGCCAACAGACGCTTCAGATAGCGGTGGGCAAACTGAAAGAGGCTCAATTGCGGTTTGTTCGCACGATCAATCTCACCGCGTTTGCCTTCATCCTCGAGCTGCACTCCCAGAAACAGCGCCCACGTGTAGGCGATGCAAACGCAAAGCAAGAGAACTTCGACGCGTTTCCCAAGTTGCAGATGCGTCTTCTCCAGCCGGAAGCCCTGCTCTTTGAAATCCCGAAACATCTCTTCTATCCAGAAGCGACGGCGATAGCGCTCCAGATTATCCTTGCCTGCCCGAAAAGGCGTCAGCAGATACCAGGGTTCGTCCCCCGGATCGAGGCTACTCCAGCCGCAGTTGAGGCTTAGACGCAAATGCGGCAAACCTACCAGACAGACATTGTCTTCGAAGTTAATCGTGCCACGGCGCAAGGGAATTTCCCCAATCTGAAAACGACGCCCGTTTGCCATCTGACACCAGATGTCTTTCTTCATGCGGATCACAAAGGACCAGCCTTGTTGGTCCAGAAAGTCAAACAGGCCGACACTGCCATATTCGCGGTCCGCCAGCAGTACGATGCGCGTATCGGTCGGAAGCAACTTAGCAACGGCTGTTAATAGCTTGGTTTGCTCTAAAACACCGCTACAACCTTCGTGAGGGAGCAGACGCCAGAGGATCGGGATGGCGCGCTTTCGGAAAGCCAAGGCGACAAAGAGCAAGGGGAAGCGGTCGTCCAGATCGGTCTGATCCATAATCAGTTCGATCTCCCTTCCCTTGAATCTCCCCAGCACGGCCTTGGCGATGCTTTCATACCAGAGGGTGGGTTGGATGGCCTTGTTCTTGAGAAATCGCTCCAGCCGCTGTAAGGCATTGCGCGTGTTTCCAGACACCGGCAAAGTCAACGCGATTTTAGGCAGATGGACATGTCCTGTGATGAGCAGACCGTAGACGAAAAGGGCGAGATTGTTGAGTTGTGGTTTCCAAGCCTCGGTAACCAGAGGACTCAAGGCTTCGCATAGAGTATTATATTCAGGACAAGACCGTTTCATATGCTCCCCCGCTAAAGTGTTGGTTGGCCCTTACATTTTACCGAACAGGGAGCAGAAACGGTCTTGTTTCTTCCACACTAAATCTGAGGGGTAGTCAGGTTCCTGCTATAAATTACTTCATTTTACAAAAAATGTTTCTCTTTATCGCACGGAAGTCGCCAGAGATCGCAATGCCGCCGCATGTAAAGGCATCGCAGCCACGTTCAATGCTCCGATGGGAATATCCGCCATAAGGAGTGATCGGCTTGTGCGGCAGCCCAGGCAGGTATTCCGGCGAGCACCCCAGAAATGTAATCCGAGCCCGGCGCCCGCAACCCGATTGAATCAAATATACCTGCATTTCCATAGGAGCCGCGAACGGCTTGAACCTGTATGGAAACCGTATGGGCGCATGGCCCCTGGACCCGACTCTCTTCTTTACCCGCTAGCCCGAGGTCCTAACAGGACTTTCGTTTTCGACGGAAATCAAAAGCATGAAAAAGCCCGTAGCAACGGAAATTTCATGCCTGTAGAGCGCCGTCCTGAGCCACATTTGAGAGCAGAACAAGAGGCCGATCGCAGAATGCCGCAAACAAAAGAAAGGAATTTGCGATTTTTCAGCGAAACAGAAGCAGAAGAAAGCATCTCCATTGGAACCGTGGAGAACATGCGTGCGGGACATAGTGACCGGCGTAACGTTCTTACACGTATTCTTGCGCGGGTCCGATGGGACCGGTGGAGGCGAAATCCGCCCGCTTGCGGGAACGTGAGGGGTGAGGGGGCTGAATGAGCGAAGTCGCTTTCTCTAGTGCGCTGGATACGCTGAAGGAGCATCTGGTCGGTTATGATGACGGCGTCGAGCAGTTCAAGCTTGCGCTGCTTACCGGTCAGCATATGCTTCTTGTCGGCAGGCCGGGACGAGGCAAATCCTATCCCGCGCGCCTGTTCCTGAACTCCGTGCTGAACGCCCGGGTTTTTCGTACCCAGATCACCGCGTATACGATGCCGGATCATCTGGTAGGTTCTCCCATCCCGCATACCTACCTTGAAGAGGGACGCCAGGTCTACAACACCGATAACGGCATCCTGAACTGCGATCTTGCCTTGCTGGAAGAGTTTTCCGATGGCCCGGTGGCGCTTGCGCGCAGCCTCAACACCATCCTTTATGAACGGGTATTCGAGGTCAAGGATCAGGCGGCGCTACCGGCTACCCTGCACTCCGCGTTGCTGACCGCGAACCAGGCGCCGCATGGCGAAGAGTGGAAAGCCGTGTGGAGTCGCATCGCGTTCCGGTTTACTCCTCCCGAAGTGACGACGCCGTGGGGCCGCTTTCAGACGGGGCAGGTATATCTCCACACCCATGGCCATGCGCCGCAATTGCCCCTGGTGGACATAGAGCAGGTCCGTGAACTTTCGATTTTGCGAGAACAACTCGAAGTCCCGCCGGGCGTTCTGCTGGTGGAAAGCTGGATTAGCGGGGAGTTCCACCGGCGCTGCCAGGAGGACGTGCATCTGGGACGGTCCGGTCTCTTTTCTTCCGATTTGCGACGTGAAAACCTGTTTCTGGACGTGATCCGCGCGGGCGCCGTGCTGGAAGGTCGCCCGCGCGCGGACTATTCCCATATCCGCCGCTATCTTTCGTACGCGCTTCCGCTTGGCGACGATGCGGACGGCATCTCCGCGCACGCGATCCTTGAAGACGTTCTCGAACGCGTGCTGCCCCGCAAGATCACCCGCGATGACCTGGCGGTCTACGATGCGCTGGGAGATCTCGCGCAACAGATCCTGGATCATCAGCATCGGGGCAGAGGAACCCCGGGTGAGTTTCGACTTCGCCTGCCCGGCGCGCCCACCATCTTTGCCGCTCGAAGGGAACTGCTTGGGCACCTGGGCAAAGTGCGCGGCATCGCGGGCGCCATGTGCCTGGTCGATGTCCTGCGCAATGCGGTCGCCCGTGTCGGAGGGGATGACGAATGAAGAGGATGTTAGACTGGCTGCGCGCCTGGCTCGATTTCATGAGCCGGGTGAGGGGAGCGGCGCGCACCGCAGGAAAGCGGAGCCCGAAACCCTGGCATATCCACATCGGCAAGAAGAGCCGCCACATCGACCTGACGCAATCGGATGTCGATCGGCTGCTTCAACGGCATCGTGATTTAAAGGACATGGATAAGATCGCCGCCATGTCGGCCCGCTTTCATGTTCCTGAAGCGGATTTCTTTGCCGATCCCGCCCAGGTGGAAAAGCTGATCCGTCGCCTGCTCGACGCGAACCCGCCCTGGCTCTATGTATCGCGCGTACTTTCCGGGGGGGATACGGGCGGCGAAGCGCAATCCTCGGATGTTCTCTACCGAGAACAGGAGACCCTAGAAACTCGGAATACCACCCTGTTTATCCCCGACGACAATTGGCGGGATCGGCCGCTCGCCTCCCTCACCATGCGTCCGGCGCGGCACCTGGGAGAGGTCTGGCAGGCAAGAATGTTGGATCAGATCCTGCCCCCCGAGCTGCTGCTCGACCGTTGCTGCCGGGGGGAAATCATGGTTCCCGTGCGCAACGACCGGCGGCAGCGGCTGGACTTCCAGGCGATCCAGCGTCCGTTAGAAGTCGTCGTGCGTAAGCAAGTCCCGGTTCCCATCGAAGCGGAAGGGGACAACGGACAGGGCGGGCAGCTTCTGTACATCCTGCTGGACTTCAGTAGTTCCATGCGCGGCAAAAGCGCGACCCTCGCCATGGCGGTCATTTCCGCGGCGCTCCGTGCGAACATGGGCCGGCGCGATGCGCGCTATCTCTTCCGCCGATTTGCGGAGAAAGACGAATTGTGGCCTCGCGCGGTCGAGCTCCCGGTTCAGGCGCGTACGTTGGTCGAAAAGGACACCCTTCTCGACACGATTCTGGCCACGAACTTCAATGGCACCGCGACGAATGTAAACGACGCCCTGGACATCGCCGTGAGCGATATCAACACGCTAAAGAGGGAAGAGCAACTTGAGCCGAGCATACTCCTCGTGACGGATGGTCAGGCCGAGATCCTCGAAAGCACCCACTTGAAACTTCGCGCCGCCGGTGTCAAAGTACACACCGTCATGGTGACCCCGGATAAAAATCCCGGCCTTCAAAGCATCTCCGAAAGCTTCACCGCTCTTAATATCCAGACTCCCACCTTCGAGGCCGCCGAACCCCCCATTCTTCCCGCGACTACGCCCTCCCGCCGCGCCTATCATATATGACACTCCCCAACCCCGCTCCCGATGAGCGTGCAGCCTATCGGCGGGCGAATAAATCCGCGCCTACAAGTGCACGAAGTACGCCTGTCGGCCAGCGGTTACGGCCAGCGAATGAATTCGCGCCTACAAAGGCACGAAGTACGCCTGTCGGCCAGCGGTTAAAACCGCGCCTGCAAAGGCACGAAGTACGCCTGTCGGCCAGCGGTTAAAACCGCGCCT
>JBBRKX010000548.1:0-4492 GCA_038231675.1 Chthonomonadales bacterium
CCAGGCAGCTCCCAGAAGACCTTGCCGACCAGGATCGCGCCCGCGTCTTCGCGATAGGTGGTCTCGATAAAGAGCCGATGAAACTCGCGGTGCCAATCTGGCGCCGCCCCGCACAGCCACTCGAAATACGAGAAGACCTGCAGGCGGCGCGCATGTCCGCGCGTGACGCACAGATCAAAAAACCCTTCTGGAAGTCTCTTGGTCCGGGACTGATTACCGGAGCCGCCGATGACGACCCGTCGGGTATTGGAACGTACTCCGTGGCGGGAGCCCAATTCGGTCTGTCGATGTTGTGGCTCGTCCCGGTCTGTATCCCTCTGATGATCGTGGTGCAGGAGATGTGCGGCAGGCTGGGTGCTATTACCGGCAAGGGGCTTGCCGCGGTACTCAAAGAGCATTACTCGAAGTGGATCCTCTGGAGCGCGGTGCTGCTGCTGATTATGGCCAACACCATGAACGTGTGGGCGGACCTGAACGTTATGGCGGCCTCCGCCAGGATGCTTTCCGGCCCCAGGATCACGTTTTATGTCTGGCTCGCGGTGATCACCGGCGTGACGCTGCTGCTGCAGATTGCGGTGCCTTACCGCCTCTACGTCCGGTTCTTGAAGTGGATGTCTCTCGCGCTACTGACCTATGTCGTCACCGCATTGTTACCCGCGGTTCATCATGACTGGGGCCGGATATTTCGCAACCTATTCACGCCGCATTGGAGCAGTAACCCGGCCTTTGTCATGACCGTCGTTGGATTCATCGGCACCACTATTTCCCCCTACCTATTCTTCTGGCAAGCCGGAGAAACGGTGGAAGAGGAGGTGTTTGAGGGCAAGGCCAGGGAGCCTGGACGGCGAATTACTCCGGTTACGGAATCCGAGATTCGCGCAATGCGCACCGACACGGCGATTGGAATGGTCGCATCGCAGGCGATCACGTTCTTCATCATCATCTGCACTGCGGCGGAATTGAACGCAAAAGGCATCACCAATATCGACACGGCTCAAGACGCGGCAAAAGCTCTCTTACCTCTTGGTCCTTCCGCCTTCTATCTGTTCACGCTCGGTATCCTTGGAACAGGGCTACTCGCGATCCCCACTCTGGCTGGATCGGTCGCTTATGCGGTCTCGGAGACTGCCGGGTGGAAATACGGACTGTACAGGCGCTTCCGCCGCGCACGCGGATTTTACGGCACCATTGCCCTGGTTATCCTGGTGGGATATTTGCTGAACTTCGTGCACAGCTTTAGTCCCATCAAGGGGCTGCTCTACTCTGCGGTTCTCAATGGAGTGATCGCGCCCCCATTGATCGTGCTGCTGCTGCTGGTGTGCAATAACCGTAAGGTGGTAAAAGATCGCGTCAATGGCCCTGTTTCCAATGTCTTAGGCTGGCTTACGGTCGTTCTAATGACGGCGGCAGCCGCGTTCATGTTCTATGCCATGGCGACAGGGAAAGCATCCTGACATTCCCATAGGCCGCCTTTACGCTCGGAATCACCAATATGCCGGAGTTTCCAGGATGTCGGTGTCGCCCTCCGATTCCAGCAATCGTTCGGCTTCGATGGCCGCCATACAACCGGATCCGGCAGCCGTGATCGCCTGCCGATATTCGTGGTCCTGTACATCCCCGGCGGCAAAGACCGCGTAGCGGCTGGTGCGCACATTATGGGTTGTCCGGATATAGCCGTTGGCGTCCAGCTCCAGCTGATCGCGGAACAAATCCGTGTTTGGCTTATGCCCTATGGCGACGAACACGCCTTCCAACGGCATTTCCGTCCGCTGGTCCGTTCGGAGGTTTCTGAGCGTAACGCCGGAGACCCGCTTTGCGGACGGATCATGGATCCTCTCGATCACCGAGTCCCAGATGAATTCGATCTTGGGATTTTTGAACGCCCGGTCCTGCATGATCTTCGAGGCGCGGAGTGTATCGCGACGATGGATCACATAGACCTTGCTCGCATGGTTGGTGAGATAATTCGCCTCTTCCATCGCCGTATCCCCGCCCCCAACCACCGCGATTTCTTTCCCTTTAAAGAAGAAACCGTCGCATGTGGCGCAGGCGGAAATCCCGGCCCCACCGAGGCCGCCTTCCCAGACAGGCCTTTCTTCAGGAATTCCGATCCATTTGGCGGAAGCGCCGGTCGCGATGATGAGGGCGCTGGCCTCATACTTCGTCCCTTCGACCCACACTTGAAACGGACGGGTGGAAGTATCGACCCGCGTGACCATGTCCTCCACGATCTCCGTTTGAAATCGGAGAGCTTGCTTTCGCATGATATGCATCAAGTCCGGTCCCTGAACGCCATGTTCGAATCCAGGATAATTTTCCACCTCGGTCGTGATCATCAACTGCCCGCCCGCGCCAAGCATCTCCTGACCGTGCCCTACCCCGCCGTCTATCATCAGCGGCTTTAAATTTGCGCGGCCCGCATAAATCGCGGCAGTGTAGCCGGCCGGCCCGGAGCCGATGATAATAAGCTTATGTATCATTTTTAGAACATGCCTTTCCAATCGAAGCGCCACTATTTTCTACGCACGGCAGCCCCAGATTATAGCCGCCTCAACCAACCGAAGTCAATCCGACTCCCGATATAAAACGTGGCAGGAGCCGGCCGTTCCCCTGCCGAACAGTCTGCTGAAAATCCGTTTGGGAGGCAACGCTTGTGACACCCCAGGAGACGATACGCGCTCTCGCGGCCCATGTGAAGGCCGCCGTATTCCCGCATTTAGGAACATGGCGCGCCCGCAAGGTGACCGGCATCGCTTCGAGCGGAGATGCGACGTTCGATATCGACGATATCGCCGAAAGCGCGGTGGAAAACTTCATTCGGGCCCATGCGCTCAATGTGGCCTATTATTCGGAAGACCGGGGCCTTGTGAAGCCGTCCGGAGAACGCGAGCCGGAGGGCATCCTGATTATCGACCCCATCGACGGCACCCGGGGAGCGATCGCGGGATTTGAGGCGTGCGTCGTTTCCGTGGCGTGGACCGACTTTACTTCCGACCCCACGGTGGCCGATGTGCGGTACGCGAGCATCACCGAAATAAAAGGAGACAGGACCTTTTTTGCGGAGCGTGGCGCGGGCGCCCGGATATTTGACGGAGAAGGACGTCCGATTGCTATTCAGCTCTCCCCCACTCCGGACATCGCCGACATGGCCTGGAGCCTGGGCATGGTCGGAGCGCCGCTCGATCGCGTCCTGGCCGCCATCAAGGAAACCGCAAATCCAACGACCGTTCGAGGAGGGTTTTTCGTCCTCAACAGCAGCGCGTTCGAGCTTACGCGCCTGGTTACGGGACAGCTCGCGGCCGTTGTGGATGTCCGCAATCGACTGCTTACCGATGTTCCGGCGACACGGGAAGAGTTCCGCCTTTACGGCGGGGGACGCCTGCTCTGCCTCTACGGGTACGATGTCGCGGCGGCCCTGCTGATATTGAAAGAAGCGGGCGGAATCGCCACGGACGCCTGGGGGCGGGACCTGTCGGACTGGAAACTGCTGGACACCACCGAGCCGAACTTCGGGTCGCTGATCGCCTCATCCAATTCAGTGCTTCATGCCCGCCTCGTGGAATCCATTGACGCCGGCTTTGCCCGGCTACGGAACGTACCTTAAGCGCGCGGCCCGAACCAGACGCGTTCTCCGGCTTTTCCCACCCAGGAGGGTATGCCCGGAAATTTCGCATCGAGGAATCGGACGAACTTCGCTGGGTCCTCTTGATTGCCGATAAACATATCGTAGTGGGCCGGAACCGCCAGTCCGACCTGGAGCTCGCCCGCAAGCTCCACCGACTCCTGAAAGGTGAGGTTTCCGAGACATCCCCGCAAAAATCGTTCGGCATCGCGCCCATTGATCGGCAGAAAAGCCGCGTCCAGATGCGGCCACTGCCGCAGGGTGGCAAGGAGCCCATCGTACATGATCGTGTCGCCCGCATGGTAAAACGTGACGCCACCCACTTCGACGACATACCCTAGAAACGGAAACCCATGGATGGGATGCTCATCGAAGCTCTCATGCTTGCTTTTGATCGCCGTGATCCGGACGCCGTCCTCTTCGAGCACTTCATTCGCAGTGATCGCCCGGAGTCGGCTTTCGGGCACATGTCCCTCCTGAATTACGCGCATCCTCTCCGTCTTCGGACAAACGATAAGCGCTTTGGGAGACGCTTCGACAAGGTGAGGCAGCGTGTCCAGGCATAGATGATCTTCGTGTCCATGTGTCACCAGCGCCCAGTCGGCGAAACAAGCCTCTTGCGGCGTCAAGAGCGAGGGGGTCTGGCGGGATTCCCACGGCGCAAACCAGGGATCGATGTACATCACCTTGCGGGCCGCTTTCACCACGAATGTATGCTGGCCGAGCCACCAGAACGCGGCGCGCCCCGCTTCGGTTTCCGTGGCATCGATTTCTTCCAAAAGAGCTTTGTGGCTCTTTGCAATTTCCGCCATGCGCTTTTTCTCCTAATCACTGTCGATGCGAAATAAGCCGCAGTCGGGTAAGCCAACC
>JBBRKX010000549.1:0-4478 GCA_038231675.1 Chthonomonadales bacterium
ATGCGCTGGGGGAGGTCATCGCCTGCCGCAATGCACGGGACCTGAGCGAAGAAGAGTACGGCGCTATCTGGGGAAAGGCCGACGCAGTCGTGTCCGGCTGGGGATGGCGTGCGCCGACGCCGAAGATATTGGATGGCGCGACACAACTGAAGGTGATCACACATACTGCGGGTTCCGTTCGGATGATTCCGCGCTATGCGCTGGAAAAAGGCGTTATCGTCACGAGCGCTCGCGCGGGGATAGCCCGCTCGGTGGCGGAGTTCTGCCTGATGAACGCCTTGATCCTGCTGCGGAGGCTGCTGGGCGCCATCGACTCCGCGCCGGAGCGGATAGCATTTTTCGCTGGAAATAATAGAGGACCCGCGTATAAGACCCTCTACGGCAAAACCGTCGGGCTCATCGGCTTCGGCGCCATCGGCCGACATTTCCGTGCGCTGCTGTCTCCATTCGGTTGTCGGGTGATGGTGACGGATCCCTATCTCTCCGAAGAGGAGGCAACGCGCGAAGGGGTCGAGCGAGTCGATCTCACGTTTCTGCTGGAGAACGCGCTGGTCGTCTCTCTCCACGCCCCGGAAATTCCGGAGACCGTTGGGATGATCGGCGCGCCGCAACTGGCGCGTCTACGGGAGGGATCTATCTTTTTGAACTCTGCCCGGGGCCGTCTGGTGGACACGGAGGCGTTGACGCGTGAACTTCAGACGGGCCGGTTCTATGCCGCAATCGACGTCACGGACCCTGAACCGCTCCCGGCTGACCATCCCCTGCGCACCCTTCCCAATGTCCTGTTTACGGCCCACGTGGCCGGGCCCACCGAAGATGAGCTGCCGAACATGACGCGTATGGCGTTGAACGATCTGGCAAGAGTTCTTCGCGGGGAAGATCCGCTATATCCCATCTCGCTGCAGGCGTACGACATTATGAGTTTCTGACGGAGGAGGAGAGCGAACGCGCATGGGCCGAACTCCTTGGTAATCACGTTATTGCTCCGAGACAATGACTGCATCCAGTCCCGCCAGGTAGCGAAACCCGCCCGACCTGGAATTGGCGCCGACCAGTTCGGCGCGCAGCAGCAGCTTTCCGTTCCTGGGCGTAAACACGCCCAGTGGGATCGGACCGACTACGGCGGGGTCCGGCGCATAGCCATCGAACCTGTCTTTGACGGCCTGACCGTTGATGGTGAACTGCAGAATCCCATAGTCGTATGCCCGGGTGGCATAGAGCGCGACACGCCGGGGCGTATTTCCTTTGACCGGAATCTCGAGTTCCACAAAGTCGCCGACCTGCTTTCCACGGATCAGAAGATGAAAACCGTCGCTCCATACGGCGGACGTCCACCGCATGTCTTGCGGCTCGACCACCAATCCCGGCGAACGGCTTACTATCGGCAACGTTTCACATTCGATTGCGCCTTTGATGGCCATCCGAGGCGGCAGCGCTGGAACCGGCTTCTGAGCCTCGTCCGGTTCGGGTGACAAATTCGCATGTGCGCCTGGTGCGCCGTACCAATAGGTGGTGGCGGCATAGTCCACCTGCGAGTCGTTCCACGTTATGATCTCGAAATCGAACTTCAGCGACTGCGTGAAGGGGATTGCGTCCAGGCTCCGTGACCGCGTGTATACGTTTTGCCCCTGCGACAGCGGCTCGTCTATCCGGGGGTGATTGGCGAACGGTGTCTGGAAGACCGGGTTCGGAGCCCACGACGCATTGTAGTAATCTTCTGTGCCCGTTCCCAGGTGGGACGGGAACGTGTCGCCGTCGACCCATATCTTTTCATTGCCTTCACCGTACCAACTGCGTAACGGATTGTAGACGGACATGACGTCGCCAACCAGCACGCCGCGCCCCGTCACGGTCACGAAATTCCAGTCTCGAAACGGCCGAGCAGGAATGTGTGTCTCCTGATGCCAGTTACAATGGAAATGCAGGGAGCGATCATCCCAGTTCCAGGTCCCGATACGAGCGGTCAGTTTTACTTTGACAGCAAAGCTTCCCAGATTCTGCAACGTCAGGCGTGCGTGGTTTTGGTATGGCATCGTCCAGCGTGAGACGGCGGTGCCGCGATCGTCGACGGTGCGCTGCCAGCTTGCAAGAGGGCGTCCACCGGCGCCGCTGCCGATGAAGTCGCCAACGGGACACCAGATTGCCTCCTTTTCGTCATCGAACGCGGCACGAAATATCACCGAGCGAAGCGCCTGTTCACGCGCGGCGGGCGACAAGCCGGCCGCGACGGTCAATTCCAGTTGACGTATTGCGGATGGGCCGGCAGGCAAGTCGATCGAGGCTTCCTCTCCCGCCTCCAGAGTACGGTCGAATCCGCGCACTACGCTCGTGCGCGGGGTGGGAGGGACGGACAGCAATCGATTGACGCGGTCGATCGTAGGCCGTGCCGCTTCGAGCGCGGAGTGAGAGAACGTCTCTACCGTTGCGCCTCGGGCATAGGTTCGATAGTCGATATGATAGTAACGGTTTCCCGCATGGTCCGGATCGGGTTCCTCAAGGGTCACCTTACAGCTTCGGGCATAGGGAATCGGCAGGTACAATGTCGCTCCGCCGTGGTTAAGCGGGGCGGGATGACGCGATTGCAGTGGCTCTCCCACCTTCAAATCGCCGTCCAGCAGATCCGACGTCGGCCATTCAATCGCCGCCTGGTCGGATCCGTCAAGGTAGATTCGAATGCGGGCATTCCGCTGGCCGGAATTAGTGAAAAAGAAACGGACGATCGCGCCGGGACCCTCGGCGTCCATCATGACACGCTCATTTCGGCCTTTGTTCATCTCAGTACGCAAATAATTGGAGCTGTCATTGTTGGCGAACCAGCCGGGCTTGTCGGGCGAAATACGGCTGCGGTCGTAACTGCTGGCCTGGCGGACCGTGAATGCAGGCTCCGGCCAGCGGGCGACAGCGTCGCGGTCGACCATCTCATTGAGCAAGCCATTGAGCGTAACCCCTGTCGAAGGGCTGCCATCGGTCCGTGCCGACGCCAGAAAAGCAAGCGAGAGTGCCAGCAGAAAGAAAATTGAACGCATTCCTATTTTATAATCTCCTTGCGAAATTTAAAGAGTGGTTGAGTTGCCAACGGCGGATTGTGACAGACGATTTATGATCGGCGGTTGAAGCCGCCTATCACAAACCATTCGCTGACTTTGTGCTGCAAGCAGCGATATTAGGAGCTTTTGATAGAGGAGAAGAGCGTGCGCGCATACGCTATGTCCTGAGGGATCAGACGATCGACTGCCGACTCATCCGAATACTCCGCTGTCAGGCAGATCGGGCCCTGATAGCCCCGGCGCTCCAGTTCCGCCGCGACACGTGGCCACTCCGCCCGCCCGTGCCTGCCAAGGGTCCAGTGCGCTTCCCAGCGTGCGCTGGAAGCTTCGGGGCCGTTCATACGTTTCCAATACGCGCTCTTTAGATTCACCATGCCCAGGTGCGACCAGACGATGTCGATCGCCATTTCAGGCGCTTCCCCCTGCAGCCCATTGTGGCCGGCATCCCACACGGCGGCGATCTGTCGTGGCGAAAAGCGTTCGATCAGATGGCGCAGCCCCATCGCGTTGCAGACGTCGCGGTTCCCGTAATGGTTCTGGATGCCAAGCGTGACTTGATGACGTTCCAGCAACGGAAGGAGGGCCTCGAACTCGCGCTGCAGCCGTACCTCACCTTCCAGGTAAGGTTCACCGTCACGCATGCTCACGCAGATGCGTATGAGCGGCACGCCGGCTTCGGCGCAGGCGGCGATGGTCTTCTCATCGGTCGGTCCGGCGATACTTGCGATTTTGAGATTCTGCTCGGCAAGAATGCGCACCGCATTCGGCAGTTCGGTGGTTACATTCTCCGGCGTGACCGGATAGCCGGGCCTTACGGGAAGTTCGACACCATCGAAGCCCAACTCGGCGACGAATTTTGCCAACTCCGGCAAGGCGAACTTCCATGGTTTGGTGAACACAGTGAACAGAACGTCGCTCATGGCGTCTTTGCTCCCCTTACACGCCGGCATGCCGCTATTCGCCACGCAGCAATCCGTTCGCGAGAATGGTCTCGGCGACCTCCATGGTTTTGACGGCGTCGGCAAAGCAGGAGGCCGGCTGCTTGCCCGCTTTGATGGCGTCGATAAACTCCCGGTTCTTGTCGCGGAAGCCGCCATACACATGCAACTGGTCGCTTCCCGCGACTTCGCGGGTGTCGAACCATTGGCCGTTCGTATCGCCGTCGGCGTAGAGCGCGCCGCGCCCCTCGTGTTCGGCCTCCGCGCAGATGCCGGGCGCGTGCATCTGCACCCGAAATATGCGCCTCCCGCTGGTCCAGCTATTCAGCATCACGCCGACCGCCCCGTTATCGAAGCGCAGTTGCACCGCAAAGAAATTAAGGTCCGGCACGCCCATCCGGCGCGTGATGGACTGCACCTCCCCCACCTCGCCGCCACAGAGCCACCGGAGCGTATCGATGGCATGCACGCCATCGTCCATCATATGGTCGCG
>JBBRKX010000550.1:0-4477 GCA_038231675.1 Chthonomonadales bacterium
ACTGGTTCTCGATCACATACCGATCCCATCCCTTTTTGGTGCGGCGATACCAGACGAGCGCGGGCGCTGTCTGGCGGAAGCTTAACACAAAATCATTCACGCCATCTTTGTCCAGGTCGCCGACCACCGCGCCGGTCTGCTGGGTCGATGCTCCGGGAACCGGCAGGTCGCCATTCTTGCTGGTAAGATGCCGCCACTGAACCTGCGCGGCGACGGCAAGGCCTGCCCCGCACAGGGATAGAGATACGGCAATCGGGACTATCCCGTCGCTCAAACGGAGCATGCGCTCCTCCTCTCCAAACTCCGTCAATTCCATCGAAGCAGGCGATCGCAAGCAACAAAGAGAATAGCTACGACAATTCTACCACGAATAAATCCAGGGAGAGAAGATTGAAGTTGAGACTCGTATTGGCGGGCATCTTGTGCGCGTCTGGGATCGCGGGGCTGCAGGCGCCCGCAGCTGCCCAGGACACGGGCGATACGCGCGGGCCGGTCGTCAGCGCAAATATGCAGGTAACGGTAAGCAAGGACGGCGTACAGGCGCCGGGATATCTATTCCACCCCGGAAAGCCCTGGCCCTCTGCCTGGCAGGCGAATTGGATCACTGCGGCGGATAAACCTGATGGCGTCGTGTTGCTGCGTAAAGAGGTCACGTTGGATGAGACGCCACGCCAGGTACAGGCGCGTCTTACCGCTACCGGAAACTACCGTCTCTATATCAATGGCAGACTTGCGGATCGCGGCCCGGCCGACAGCGGGCGGGATTTCAACGGCGCGACAGATGGCATGTTCTACAATGTTCGCGACTTTGCTCCTCTCTTTCACAAAGGCAAAAACGTGCTTGCCGTCGAGGTACACGGCCGCGGAGTTTTTATTTTTGAAGCCGTTGCACGCATGCCGGGCGGTCATAAAATTATCGTGAATTCCGATGCGACATGGCATGGCGTGCCGGCGAAACACCTTGCGGAGGATGGCTGGAAGTTCGATGGCGCACAGGAGCCCATCGGCTGGCAGACAGCGGACTTCGACGCCTCCTCCTGGCCCGTGTGTTCACTCATGGGCGCGCCTCATTCGCCTCTTACGGCGAGCGAACTGCCCCCCTGCATGGAGGCCCGGTATCCCGTGATGAGCGTCGTCCGCACCACCGGGGGCGTCCGGGCGCCCAAAATGCCCTTTCAAAACGGGCATAGCGTCCTGGTCACGGCCGACGGCAGTTTCGCCGTGCGCTTCGATCGGATCCTTGCGGCCTACTACGGTATCAAAGTCCGCGGCGGCGCCGGCGCCCGCATCGAGCTTCAGCCCCATGAGACCAATGCGCCGGGCGCAAGCAACCAATCCGCGTCCCTGACATTGCGCGACGGCATCCAGACCTTCGAATCCCCGGGCTTCGCCAGCGTTGGGACCATCAACGTCCTCATCAGCCATGTGACCACGCCCGTGGAGATTATGGACGTCAGCGCGGTATTCACCTCACAGCCGGTCGCTTATCAGGGAACGTTCTCGTGCAGCGACGAGCGCCTGAACCGCATCTGGCGATCCTCCCGCTGGGCGACGCAGATCTGCCTTCAAACGTGGCATCTGGACTCGCCGCAGCACCAGGAACCCATCAGCGACTATGGAGATTATTTGATCGAGGATCGTGTGGGCGACGACGCTTTCGGCGGCGCAATTCCGCTCGCTCGCCAGGATCTGCGCAAGTGGGCCTGGATCATGAAGAAGCTGGATTACCATACCTTCCACACCAGTTACACCCTGCTCTGGCTCCAGGCGCTGATGCAATATTACGACTATACCGGCGACAAAGCGCTCGTGATGGAGCTTTCCCCGGAAGTGTATGGCCTGCTGGATCGGTTCAAAGGGTACACGGGTAAGAACGGCTTGATTTCGGAAGCGCCCAATTATATGTTCATGGACTGGGTGAACATCGGACCGTTCACCCTGCATCATCCCCCGGCCGTGATCGGGCAGGGATATATGACGGCATTTTACTACCGCGCTCTTGCCGATGCACGGCGCGTCGCCATATTGGCGGGCGACCAAAACCGTTCCCGCCAATACGCCCGCCTTCGGCAGGATCTGGCGACAGCCTATAACCGGGAATTGTGGAGCCCGGCCAAAGGCCTTTACCGGGACGGCAAGCCGTTTCAATCCTCCGTCCGGCCCAATGATTGGCTGCCGGCGGACCAAAACATCGAAACCTTTAGCGCGCAGAACAATGTCCTGGCCGTGCTCTATGATCTGGCTCCGAAAGGCCGTCAGAAGGCGATTATCGATCAGGTGATGGCACAAACGCCCTGGAATCTGCGCCCCTATTACATGCACTTTGTTCTGGACGCCATCGCGCACGCCGGATCGTTCGACCGATATGGCACGGAGTGGATGCGGAAATGGCGTATCGTCCCGGAAACACAGACGTTTTACGAGATGGGCGACCAGGGCGACCTCAGCCACGGATGGATCGCGACGCCTGTGTGCCAGATGTCGGAACAGGTGCTGGGGATTCAACCCGATGGTCCGGCGTTCCGCGCCGTCGGCATCCACCCCACTCTCTGCGACCTGACCTGGGCAAAAGGAAACATGCCCACCGCACACGGGCCGGTCAGCGTCTCCTGGGCGCGAAAGGGCGATGCGCTCACGCTCTCGGTGACGATCCCGTCTGGCACGAAAGCCAATGTCGCCTTCCCAACCGGCTCGCCCCAATCCGCGACAATTACATCGAACGGAAAGACGCTATGGTCGGGCGGCAGGGCGGCGGCATCCATTCCGGGTATCGGCGGCGCTCGCGTCGCAACGAACGCCATTGTATTCGAGGTCATGCCGGGATCATATACCTTCGCCGGGCACGGGCTTCGACTGCCCGCGATCGTTCATGAGGCAAAGAAGCCCACACTATCGCACGGTGTCGGAGGAAGGACCAGTCCGGATTCCCAGGCGGCGTTCGAAGCCGAGTTATCGAAAGCCAGTCTGGTGGGCCTGGGCCAGGAGACCTGCGTGTCCGCCGTGGACAGCGGCACCAGCCATATGGGTGGCGGCACGGACGCGGACGCCATTCGCAACGGCACGACCAAAAACGGCGCGGGCGGCGCGGAGACAATGGATGACGGCAAGACTTTCCGGGGATATGGGACGGGAAGCACACTGGTCTTTCAATTGAACACGCGGCGGAATCCGGCGGGATACGATATCACGCGGATCGCCACTTTTGCCGGGCATGCGGACAGTCGGGCGAGCCAGAACTATTCCGTCTCGATCGCCACCGTGTCCGCTCCAACGCGATTTATTACGATCGTGCCGTCAGCCTCCGTGGCCTGTGACTCTGGCTCATCCGAGATTGTGCTGAAAGGAGTCGGAAGCGGCGTCCTCCTCGGTTCCGGCGGAATACGCGCCTCCGGAGTCGCGGCGATCCGATTTGATTTCCGGGATGGCTCGGTCGAAAATGGCAATGGGTCCGGCTTCAACGTGTATCGCGAGATCCAGGTTGTCGGGAAGCCTTCCATACATTAGAACGCGTCGCCAATAACCTTTCCAACGTGATCGCGGCAACAGTTTCGGGCGAAGTGACGGTGGAATGCCTGCCTCTCCCTTCGCCGCTATAGTTCATAGTATCTGGAACAGCCATTGCAACCGACTTCTGCGGATATGCATGAGACGAGGGTCCGAACGAGTCTTTTTTCGCGCGTGCTGGGAATATTTCGCTTTGTTTCACCATGATCTTGGAAGGCGCTGGATTTGATGGTAATCCGATCCGTCGAGAGCTACTCGGGATATGTAGTCTCCATGGTCGTTTGACTCTAAAAATAGCAGAAACCGGTCATCTCGGGAAAACAAAATAGCATTCTTATCGGTGTTTGAACGGTACACCAGTCGCTGGTGGGATCCATCTGCCTCCATGGTCCATAGTTCCTTATTCCAAGGTACAGACACAAAGGCTATCCGTTTCCCACTCCACGAAACAACGGGATGGCTGCCCTGGGCAAGTTCCTGGTTTGCTGCACCATTGCGCTTTATCCGCCAGATTTGATCGCGTGCTGCACCCGAATCATCGGCGCGTGTGTAATAGATCGTGTCGCCTGGAGGGGAACAGGTGCCTCCTTTGGCTGATTGTGGATCACCAGGGTCCAGCGAAGCAATGTTTTTGCCGTCTGCTGTCATAATAAACCGGCTCGAGTGGCCTGCGCTGGTCCCGTTGGGGGTACGCTCAAACAAGAGATGACTTCCATCGCAGGTAAAAATGGGGTTGGTATCGTAATCCGTTCCAAAGGTAATCTGCTTCTGTCCTGTGCCATCCGGGGCGATCATCCAGATGTGCCCACATTTATCGGTCTCACGGCAGAAAGCGATCCAATGTCCATCCGGCGAGTAACATGGACCGCCTTCGTATTCGCTGTCTGATGTCAGACGACGCACATTCCTGCCCTCCATGTCCATCTCGTAGAGATCGCCCTTCCCTGTCACGATCGAGCCATAGACGAGCGTG
>JBBRKX010000551.1:0-4476 GCA_038231675.1 Chthonomonadales bacterium
AGGCGGGGACGTATGCCCTTGCGGCGGCGATCACAGGCGGGGATGTGGTGCTGAAGAGCGCGGTGGAAGCGCACTGCAGACCTGTCTTTGCGAAGCTGCAGGAGGCGGGCGTCGAAGTTCTGGCCGAGCCGGAAGGCATCCGCATTCGCCGGGATCCAAGCAAACCGCTTATTGCGACGAACATAAAAACGATGCCGCATCCGGGATTTCCAACGGATATGCAGCAGCCCTTCGCCGCTCTGCTAAGCCTCGCCCAGGGCGTTTCGATGATCACGGAGACCGTCTATGAGAGCCGATTCCGGTATACCACCGAACTGGCAAAAATGGGCGCGGATATCCGGGTCGAAGGGCGGACAGCTGTCATCTGGGGCGTGGACCGCCTGACGGGCGCGCCGGTGACGTGCACCGATCTCCGCGGCGGCGCGGCGGTGGTGGTTGCGGGACTGATCGCGGAAGGTGAGACCGAAATCGACGGTCTTGAGCACCTAGATCGGGGCTACGAGGATATCGTGCCGAAACTGCGCAGTCTGGGAGCGCAAGTTTCACGAGGCACGGAGGGGCCGAGGTCAGGAGGGTTGCGCGTTTGTTCAGCTTAGTGCCGGAATTGGGCGTCGACCTGGGAACGGCTAACATTCTGGTCTACGTCCGCGGCAAAGGCATTGTGTTGCGCGAGCCGTCCGTGGTCGCTATCAACAGTCACAACAAGAAGGTTCTCGCGGTTGGGGAAGAAGCGCGGCTCATGCTGGGGCGCACCCCCGGCCATATCGTTGCGGTGCGGCCCATGAGCGACGGCGTCATCGCCGATTACACCACGACGCAGAAAATGCTTGCGTACCTGTTTGCGAAAGTGCTGGGGCGGCGGCGCTTATTCAAACCCCATGTCCTTGTATGCGTTCCCTCCCAGGTGACCAGCGTCGAAAAGCGCGCCGTGGTGCAGGCGGCGCGAGAGGCCGGCGCCAGCGAAGCCTATACCATTGAAGAACCCATGGCCGCCGCCATAGGCGCGGGGCTGCCGATCTCCACGCCAGGCGGCAATATGGTGGTGGACATCGGCGGCGGAACCACCGATATCGCGGTGATCTCCCTCGAAGGCATCGTGACAAGCGAGAGTCTGCGAGTCGCCGGCAACCGCATGGATGAAGTGATCGTTCGTCATATCAAATCCGTGTACAGCCTGATGATCGGAGACCGGACTGCGGAGGAGATCAAAGTCAAGATCGGCTCGGCGTACGCCATGGATCAGGAGATCACCCTTCCCGTACGAGGGCGAGATCTGGTCGCCGGACTGCCGAAAACGGTCGAGGTCAGTTCGTTCGAAATTCGAGAGGCTCTTTCGGAACCCATCACGCAGGTCGTGGAAAAGGTGAAGCGCGTATTAGAACAGACGCCTCCGGAACTCGCTGCGGACATCATCGAACGCGGCATCGTCCTGACCGGGGGCGGAGCTCTCCTGCGCGGTCTGGACAAGCTCATCTTCGCCGCGACCGGTATCCCCACCTATGTCGCGGAAGATCCGCTCTCTTGCGTGGCGATCGGGACAGGCAGGGCGCTGGAAGAGATGCGGGCTATTCGGGACAGTTACGATAGCGCCATCATCATGCGCTCCGAACGTTAGAATCTCTTCCGCACTGCAGCCCATGGGGCGTTTTCGGGAAGGCGGATGGAACCGATGCGAAAAAGTTGGATCCTGGTGGGATTGCTGCTTGCCACTGGCCGCCCGTCCTCTTGCTCTGTAGCGACCGGATTGCCCGCAGATGTGCCCTCCACGCATTGGGCGGCCCATTCCGTAAGCGATGTGGTGCGGAACGGGGTGCTGTCGCTCGAGAATGGAAAATTTAAAGGCGAGAAACCTGTGTCGCACCGCCAGGCGGCGGTGGCGCTCGCAAGGATGGGGCAGCTACTCGAAACGCATGGCTGGCATGGGAGACTCAGCGTCCCGGCGCCGGATAAAATCATCGTCGGTATCGAGAACGGCGCATGGGAGCGCCAACCGGTGACAAAATACGCTTTCGCCGTGATGCTCGCTCGTATGGCGGACTTTGTCGCAAATGGACTTCCGCGCCCGCCCGCCGGCGCGGACGATCTCGCGCGCTCGGTAATCCTCCCTCCCGTTACCACGCTGAAGATTCCTGTCGCTGATCCGGCGTACTCGGCGCTCGTTTTTCTTACGCGAGGACGCATGGCCGGCCCGGACTCTCCCCTCCTGCGGCCCGATGCGCATGACATCACCGCCGCCGAAATGGGGAAGGCGCTGGCACAACTCGCCTTCGGTTTGAACGATCGTGCAACTCCCCTCGGTCATAATCCGGATGGCAGCACGAAAGACAGCAACGATCACCATCCGAAACCTAAGCCGAACGGCACTTGATATCCGCGACTGAGGATGATAGTCGCGGTGTTAGACCATCGACGGAGACTTTCGCTTCCATGTCCGATACCACCCCGCTTCGTTGCCACTGTCGGCGCCATGCCGAGACCGGACTGCGCTGTGCGCGCTGCAACGTGCCGATCTGCCCGGACTGCTCCGTACCTTTTGCCGTTGGGATGATCTGCCGCGATTGCGCGAGGGCAAATCGTTCGCCTCTCTATCAGGTAAAAGCGGGCAGCTTGATGCTGGGCTACGCCGTCAGTTTCGCGGTTGCGATCCCGGCGGGATGGCTTTTACAAAGCATGCTAGGTTTTGGATTCTTTATGTTGTGGGGAGCCTTTCTGTACGGTCTGTTGGTCGCCGAGGTCGCCCTGCGCGTCACGGGACGCAAACGGGGATTGCAGATGGAGATCATGGCCGGCGCCGCCTCCCTCGGAGGACTGTTGGCGGGATGGCTTTTGATCGGCAAACCGCTTGCCCTCCTGGCCGGCTGGCCCGTTCTCATTCTCGTTGTAGCGTTCGCCGCCGCGCTGGGCCGGATTAGAAACATCGGTTAGCCCGAGAGTTATTCTTACTATCGTGCTTGACAATCCGCATTGGTCTCCGGTATACTCACTGAGATGGTCCTGGATGGTGCAGTGGTAGCACGTCAGGTTCTGGCCCTGAAAACCGAGGTTCGAATCCTTGTCCGGGAGTTTTGATCGAGGCGTAAAGGTTATCCTTCACGCCTTTTTTCTTTGTGCAATCTACCGCCCAATTCGCTGTGACAGATCTCTCCCTGTATTTGCGAAGATCCCGCGACCGCCGGCCACAGGCGAGCTTTCCTCGTGCGGCAACTCCTATTTCCCCATGTTTCGGAGATTCTGCAGGCAGCGATCGGCGCATTCGAGTGGGGAATACGCATAGCTCTCCTGTTCCACAATGTACCATTGCGTGCCGCCTATGCCCTCGCAGAGGGAGAAGATTTCGTTCCAGGGCACTTCGCCTTCGCCTATCAGCGCTTTCTCGTTGTTGGGCGCATACTCCTTGAGGTGAACCGTCGTGGCGCGGCCGGGATAACGCTTCAAGAACGGCGCGGCTTCCGCCCCGCCGATGCGGGCGTTGCCGGTGTCGAACTGCATGATGACCTCGGGTTTTGTGTTTCCGAAGAAGATGTCCCAGGGCAACTCGCCATCCAGGGGGTGAAATTCCGTGTGATGGTTGTGATAGCCCGTACTCAAGCCCAGTGGGTGCAGGCGGTCCGAGATATCATTCATGATGTGCGCCGTGCGCAGCCAGGCCGCTTTCGATTCCGTATATTGGCCGGGCAAACCGGGAACGATGAAATATTTATTGCCGAGAGTCTGCTGGTATTCGATCGTGGCCGGAAGCGCATCGCCCATAAGGGTATCGATACCGATGTGGCCGCCCGCGCACTGAAGCCCATTGTCGTCTAAAAGCTTGCGGACCGTCTCGGCCGAATGGCCGTAATAACCGGCAAATTCCACTCCGACGTAGCCCATCTTCGCAACTGCCTCAAGCACATGCGGAAGATCGCGCGCCGCATCTTCCCGCACCGAATAAAGCTGCAATGCAATCGGTATGTTCGCCACGATACTCCATCTCCTTGGCCTTTACCGGATCAGTCGTCCCGGTGGGGGCGGGTTGTGCGCCGTCGGCGCTGCCAGGACTGTTTCGTATATTCACGGCGTTTTCCTTCCCCTGCGGACGGCCGGATACTGTTCGTGGCCCCGGGCCCTCTACTTATCAGGCTGTACGGTGCCGATGCTATCGGTAATGATCGCCTGATTGGCGGTGCCGAGGGCGCGAACCAGTTCTGGAGTCTGGGCCGGCGACAGAGCCGCCTGGGCCATTTCGACCGCGCTTACAGAGGGCTCCCATGTCCAGAGCGCTCCCATTTGTACGGTCCCAATGGCGAGGCGAAGCAGAAAATCCTTTGTCCATGGGGCGCTCTGTTCTTTGCCCTGTGCCATAAAAGTCTCGCCAAGAGATCCGACAAAGAGGGGCTGATGGAGGGTCTCTGCGGCACGCGAGGTCCACGGTATCACCAGAGCGCGCGCGTCGTTCGGCATCAGCCAATAAGGCTGGCCGTTTCCCGGCGGCGATTG
>JBBRKX010000552.1:0-4469 GCA_038231675.1 Chthonomonadales bacterium
AAAGCGTCAGTAATTTCCCCAGCGTGACCCGCAGTTCCTTGCGCGGCACCACGCGGTCGATCATCCCACATCGGAACTGAAATTCGGACGTCTGAAAGTCGTCCGGGAGTTTGATGCCCATGTCCTGGTTGCCGACGCGCCTGCCGGCGAAGGCGACCGTCGCACCCGGCTCGGCGAGGATCACGTCGCCAAGCGAGGCATAGGACGCATACACGCCCCCCGTCGTGGGGTGCGTAAGCACCACGATATAAGGAACCCCGGCACGGTCCAATCAGGCGGCCGCAGCGCACGTCTTAGCCATCTGCATCAGGGAAATCAGACCCTCCTGCATGCGCGCCCCACCGGATGCCGTGAACAAAACGACAGGAAGCCTTTCGCGCTCGGCGCGCTCCATCGTGCGCGCGATCTTTTCGCCGGTGACACTTCCCATCGATCCGCCCATGAACCCGAAATCCGCGATGCCGAGCAGCAGCGGCGCGCCCTCGATGCGCGCCCGCCCGGTCAGCATGCCGTCGGACAGACCTGTCTTGCTCACATCACGGGCGAGCTTTTCCGGATAATCCGGAAAAGAAAGCGGATTGACCGAAGTGACTTCGGACTCGAGCTCTTCAAAGCTGCCCTCGTCGACCGTCATCGCAAGGCGTTCAGACGCCTTCAGCCGATGATGGAAACCGCACTTCGGGCAGACCTGCAGATTACGCTCCACATCCTTTGCGAACGAGATTTCGCTGCACTGTGGGCATTTGCTCCACAGACCATCTGGAACGTCCACTGGCGTCCCGCCGTTGCGGGCATGCCGCCGGAACCAACCGCCGCGAGCCATACCATCTATCCTTTATCGTCTTCCGAATTTACTTACGCCGATCTGCACGCGGCTTCGGAAGAAGCTTTCTGTTTCGCTCCGGAAGGCAAAGAGACCCTGGACTTGCCACGCCGATCCGCAGGCTATGCCAGGAGACCGTATCTTGAATTTAGGCCATTGTCATGCAAAGAGGCAGGAAATAACCAGGAAGTCAGGGAAATGGATAAGGCCCCGTTGAAGGGCGACAACATGCCGCTGACAGGAAATCATGATGGGTTTGCCCGAACTACGCAAAGAAATTGACCAGGTCGACGAGCAGGTGATCGCGTTGCTCAGCCATCGCGCCGAGTTGGCGCAGCAGGTAGGTCACGCGAAATCACACACTCAGTCCCACTATTTTACCCCCGAACGCGAACAGAGCGTATTCAAGCGCCTGCTTTCTTTAAACAACGGCCCTTTGCCACCGCAAGCGATTCGCGCGATTTATCGCGAAATCATCTCCGCCTGCCTGTCGCTGGAGAAACCGCTGACCGTGGCTTTCCTCGGGCCCGAGGGCACGTTCAGTCATCTGGCCGCGATCGCCAAGTTCGGAACCTCGTCTCAAATCGTGCCCACCGTGAGCATCGCAGACGTATTCTGCCAGGTGGAGCGCGGTATATCCGATTACGGGATCGTGCCCGTGGAGAACTCCTGGGCGGGCGTCGTTCCCGAAACGCTCGACACGTTCATGAACTCGAACCTGCGGGTGGTATCGGAAGTATACCAGCCGATCACCAATAATCTGCTGACTCGCTGTGAAGAGCTAGAGCAGATCAAGCGGATCTACTCTCACTTTCAACCCTTCGCCCAGTGCCGCCAGTGGCTGACGAACCATCTGCCGAACGTTGAGAAGATAGAGGCGTCCAGCACTACGCGGGCGGCGGAAATGGCTTCGGAGGATCCGGAAGGCGCCGCGATCGCGACCGTGCTGGCCGCAGAGCGCTACAACCTGCCGATCAAAGTGGAACATATCGAGGACAATACCTCTAACCGAACTCGCTTTTTGGTGCTTGGTTACAACGAGCCGGAACCGACGGGGAAAGACAAGACGTCGCTGATGTTTTCGGTCCACAACCGCGCCGGCGAGCTCGTTCATGCGCTGAACGCGTTCGAAAAATACGATGTGAACCTGACGATGATCGAATCACGCCCCACAAAAACGGAAGCCTGGCAGTATCTCTTCTACATCGACGTGCAGGGCCATACAAAAGATCACTCGGTGACCAAGGCGATCAATCTATTGAAGGAGCACTCGCTCTTCGTCCGTATCCTCGGCTCCTATCCCGACGCCACCTAGATAGGTCACGCCAATCCGCGGAAACGGGCGGCGGCCCAGCGCTGGGCGAATTGCAACTGCATGACGTAACGGATCCGGTCGGAGGTGTTTGGCGCGCCGCGATGCCAGGCCTGATGGTTCGTAAAGTAGATATCGCCCGCCTTGCAGAACATCGCTTTCGGCCCGTGCTCCTCGAAGTGCGGATCTTCCTGAGAAACTGGACGGCGGCCGGAGTAGTGGCTGCCGGGCACGTATTGCGTGGGGCCGTGCTCCAGTTCCGTGATGTCGCTTAAGGCGACCTGCACCGTAAACCAGAAGACGGGCATTTGCATTCGCGCATCGAAGCGCGGAACCTCCGGAGGAAGTGGGAACTCCACCACGTCGTCCACATGCCAGTTGCTGATCGCCTGTCCGGGTTCGTTTCGGATGACGTTCAACGCATTGAAGGAGGGCTGCGGGCCCAGCACGGCGGTGACAAGGTTTACGATGGATTCACGGGTTGTGATCTCCTCGTACATCGGGTCCAATTCAGCACCATACCGCAAGACGAAAGCCCCGTTCACATAAGATACATACCTGGGGGGCAGCGTCTCACGGCTGGCGAAGTACGCGTCCGTTTTGGCGCGCAGGTTCGTGACCTCTGCCGGGGTGAGCACTCCGGGCGCCAAAACGGATCCCTCGCGAAAAAAAGTTTCGGCGATCCGACTGCAGCGCTCCACATCAAACGGCTGCTCTAAAAGGTCAACGGCCACTTTGGAATGTCTCCTTCTTCTCCCCCACTACGGTGATACAGGTTTTAGGCGATAATGTTGTGTACTACGTCGCCTGAGACGTCCGTCAGGCGGTAATCGCGGCCCTGGAACCGGAAAGTCAGCTTTGTGTGTTCGATCCCAAAGAGATAGAGCATCGTTGCGTGCAGATCATGGACATGCACCGGGTTCTCGACTGCGGCATACCCCAGCTCGTCGGTGGAACCATAGGCCATCCCGCCTTTGATGCCGCCGCCGGCAAGCCAGACCGAGAAGCCTTTGATATGATGGTCGCGGCCGTCGCCCTGCCCCATCGGCGTGCGTCCGAACTCCCCGCCGAAGATTACAAGCGTATCCTGGAGCATACCGCGCTGCTTCAGATCGGTAAGCAGCGCATAAGAGGCGCGATCCACCTCCTCCGCTTTCAGCTTGATGTCGTTTTTGATGTTGCCGTGATGATCCCAGTCCCGATGATAGAGCTGAATAAACCGTACTCCGCGCTCTGCAAGCCGTCGCGCCAGCAGGCAGTTGGATGCGAAGGAGCCGTCGCCGGGTTTCGCGCCATAGAGCTCCAGGGATTGCGGCGACTCTTTGGAAATGTCCATGAGTTCCGGCACGGACAACTGCATCTTAAACGCCATCTCATACTGTGTGATCCGCGTGAGGATCTCGGGGTCTTGCGTCTGGGTATGCCGCAGTTCGTCCAGCGCATCGACCGCATTCAGCACCTCGCGCTGATCACGCCGCGTCACGCCGTCCGGATCGCCGAGATACAAAACGGGATCGCCCTTGGAATGGAACTGCGAGCCCTGGAAACGGCTCGGCAGGAACCCGGAAGACCACTGACGCGCGGCGATCGGCTGGTTCTGCCCGCCTCTTCCGGACGACGTGAGCACCACAAACCCCGGCAAATTGTCCGCCTCGCTGCCCAGCCCATACAGCACCCAGGATCCCATGCTCGGCCGCCCGGGGATGCCGGAGCCGGTGTTCATGAAAGTATGCGCGGGATCGTGATTGATCTGCTCGGTATGCATGGAGCGGATAATGCAGAGATCGTCCGCCACCTGACCGAGATAGGGAAATAGCTCGGACATCTCCAGGCCGGACTTTCCATACTTCTTGAAAGCATGCTGCGGCCCGAAACAGCGTAGCTGCTGCCCCTGCAACTGTGCGATCTGCTGCCCCGCGGTGAAAGAAGCAGGCATCGGCTGACCGCTCATTTCGGCCAGTTTCGGCTTGTTATCGAAGGTCTCCAGGTGGGAAGGCCCGCCCGCCATATAGAGGTGAATCACGCGCTTGATGCGCGGTCGGTACGGCAACGGATGCACCACGCCCGGCCAGCGATCCATCGCGCCTGATACGCCGCCATGGCCAGGCGCAGGACGCTCCGCTGCCCGCGCCGCCTGAATAAGAGCGGGATCGAGCAGCGAGGCAAGCGCAAGAGTGCCCATTCCCGCGACACCACGCTGCAGGAAGGTGCGACACACCGACTGCTTGGTACACTTGGGACACATGTCCGACAGCCGCTTGAGAATAGCCGTTCTGGGTGCCGCACCGAACGAGGCACGGCTGGAGGATGCGCCTGACGACGCCGACGACGGCA
>JBBRKX010000553.1:0-4462 GCA_038231675.1 Chthonomonadales bacterium
CGATGTGGAGGTCGCCCTGCGCCACCACCTGCAGGTCGAAGAGGCCATGTCGCGCGATATGCGTCAGCATATGGTCGAAGAACCCGACGCCGGTTCGGATCTCGCTCGATCCCTCCCCATCCAGGTCCAGGCGCACGGTGATATCAGTCTCATTAGTCTTACGTGCAATAGTAGCCGTACGTTTTGTCGTCATCTTCCATTATCTATTTTCAGTTGAAACGGTTAAGAATCTCAGGGTTGCTTATCGTTCAAGGTTATCCGAGCGACCGATTCCGTCCTGGGTAGGAGTATTCAGGCGCACCGCGACGGCCTCCGCGTGCGCGTCGAAGCCTTCCGCTGCGGCAAAAGCCTTCAGCGTTTCTCCCACGGCTTTGAGGGCGGGCTCGGAATAGTAGATGAAGCTCGACTTCTTCAGGAAGGTATCCACATGAAGAGGAGAGGCGAATCGCGCCGTTCCGCTGGTCGGAAGCGTATGACTGGGGCCCGCGAGATAGTCGCCCAGGGTTTGCGGGGAGTAGTCTCCCATCAGGATCGCTCCGGCGTTCCGAATGTGACCCAGCGCCGCAAGCGGGTCACGCACCATCAAGGCCAGATGCTCGGGCGCGCATGCGTTGGCCAGTTCATACGCCTGAGACAGGGTTTCCGCGATTAGCATTGCGCCATGCGACTCGAGGGCTTCGCGCAGAATGGCGTGCCGGGACAACCGGGTCAACTGGCGTGCGATCTCCTCCTGCACTGCGGCGACAAAGGCGCGTGACGGCGTGATCAGGTAAGCCGCGCATTCGGTGTCGTGTTCCGCCTGACTCAGCAGATCGAGCGCCGCGAACGTGGGATTGGCTCCCTCGTCGGCAACCACGCACACTTCACTGGGGCCGGCCAGCATATCGATGTCCACGACTCCCCAGAGTTGCTTCTTCGCCACGTTCACATACACATTGCCTGGCCCGACGATCTTATCCACGGCGGGAACCGTTGTCGTGCCGAAAGCCAGTGCGGCGATTGCCTGCGCCCCGCCCACGGCGAATATGCGATCGACGCCGGCGCGTTTCGCGGCAAACAGCACCAGGGGCGAAACCGTCCCCTCCTTGCGGGCGGGCGTGCATAGAATGACTTCACGTACCCCCGCGACGCGTGCCGGGATCGCCGTCATCAAGACGGTGCTGGGATAGGCCGCTGTTCCCCCGGGAGCATACACGCCTACTCGGTCCAACGCACGGATGACCTGCCCCGTGACGCGGTCCGGCTGCACGTCGAGCCAACTGGACCGGAGTTGCTTTTCGTGAAAGCCTTTTATATTCGAGGCGGACGCTTCGATCGCGGCCCGGAGTGAAGGCGTTATTTCCCCTTCGGCCCGATCCCACTCGGCGCGAGGAACCTCCAGAGCCGCCAGGTCGGGAGCATCGAATCTTCGGGACAGATCCAGCAGCGCGGCGTCTCCACGGCTGCGTACATCGGCGATGATCTCGCGCACGATGCCATCCACGCGCGGATTCTCCTGCAGAGTCGTCCGTCTAACGGCCGCGCACGCGGCTTCAAATCCCACGGTGGCTACATCGATAACGCGCAAGCGGTTCTAAACCTCGATTTCTAAAAGGGCGATGCGAGGGCAATAATCGGTTGGCCGCCCTCTGTAAACACGGTCATTATACGGTGTTACACCCGGCAAAGTCAACCACGGGAGAACTGCCCGTGTCTCCGTTCAAAAACCCCAGGCCCGTGTTTGGAATCAGCATGGTTCCCTCAGGGCGGGGAACGACACTTCCTCCCCAAATCGAGATTTATGCCGCTCAAGCAACTTCAAGAAAGCGGCGGTCGTATAAGAGATGATAAATCCGTAAAGTATGAAATGTGTGATTTGTAGGTTATGCTTTGCTTCTAAGCTTTAGGCGCCGATCCGACGGGAAAGTATCATGGACCCCAACAACAACACATCCGGAATCGAAGAGTGCTTTTATGGCAGCGCGACCGTCGGCGAGCGCGGCCAGATCGTGATCCCCGCCGAAGCACGGAAAGAGATCGGTATCCATCCGGGCGACAAACTTCTTATCTGGAAACATCCCTCTCAAAAGGGATTGATGCTCTTCAGAATTGAATCGGTTCGGGAGTTCATGTCCATGATGCTTGAATCCCTGGAGCGCGCCGAGAAACATACGGACGAAGGAACGCAGGATCCCGATTCCACGGCAAAATAGCCACCGAGGCGGCATCCGCCCTATCGGCACCATGACGGCTAAAGGAAGAAATGACGCGATGTCTACATCGAGTTTGCTACCCAGAATACCCAGGAACGTGCTTGCCCTGATGCTTTTTGCGGAGGCAGGCCTCCTATTTGCGATGCCCGCCGGGGCGCAAACCACCGCGCCGGCGCCCCCGCCCACGGTGCAGCAGGGACCGTTCGGCGTGACTCCCTTACCGCAAGATCCGCCGCCGACGGGGCAGCAGGCTCCGTTGCCTTCCCCTGCGGCGCCTATTCCCAATCCGGAAAAGGCGATCCGGACCTCGCCGGATCCCCATACCATCGTCGCTCACCTGCGCACTCAGCCGATGACGATCCACGACGCCGTGGCGATCGCCCTGAGTACTAATCGCCAGTTGACACTCGCGGAAGAAGCGCTCCGGAGAGCCCAGGGCCGCACTTCCGAAACCCGGTCGGCCTTGAATCCTACTTTGGGTGCGAACGCCAGCTATACGCGACTGGATTCGGGTCAGTCGACTACTCTCGGCAACCGGTCGGTAACGATTGTAAACCCCGATCAGCCCTCGTTTGGCCTCGCCGCCACGCTGCCCATCGATATCTCCGGCCTCTTGCGAACGGCGACGGAGCAGGCGCAGTTCACGGAAATTGCCGCTCGGCTGGACGTCAACCGGGCCCGCAACCAGGCCGTATTGGATGTTAAAAGCGCCTTTTACGATGTGCTGCGCGATCAAGCCCTGGTCCATGTGGCGCAGGTAAATCTGCAGGCTTCCCTGGACCGTTTGAGCGATTCGACAAAGAGATATCGCGCGGGCATCGTGGCGCGGTTCGACGTAATCCGCGCGCAAACCGATGTGGCCAATGCCCAACAGCAGCTGATTTCCGCCCGGGCGACGGTAAGCTCCGCGTTCGCGGCATTGAATAGCACCATAGGCGTCGATGTCAACAGCCCGATCACCATCACGGATCAGGGCGCCGTGGAAAACCCACCCGGCGTTGCCCCACCCGCCGATCTTTCGGCTCCGGCGACTCCCCGGCCGAACGTCGGCGACCTGAATGCCCCGGCGGATACGGGAGCCCCCGATGTTGCTCCCTCTCCCGCCGGAATTATGCCGCCCGAGCCGATGATCCCGCCGGTGGTGTCGGACCCCATGGTCTTCGGCCCGGACTATAGCGCCATCCTGCGCGAAACGCAGGCGACGCGCCCGGAGATCCTTGAAGCGGACGCCAATATCGCCGCGGCGCGTAAGGGTATACAGTTGGCTCATCGAAGCAGTCTTCCGACCCTTGGGGTGTCGGCAGGCGCGACATACAACCCGATCCCCGGCGGTTTTACCACGAAGCAAGTGACGGGGCAGATCGGCATCGCGGTCAGCCTGCCTATTTTCGATGGCGGAATTTCGCGTGCCCGCGTGACGGAAGCGAGGGCGGAGGTGGCTACCGCCGAGACCAACCGAAGACAAATGATCGACCTCATCAACCTGGAGCTAAGGCAGGTCTACCTGGCCCTATCCCAGTCCCGAGATCGCGTCGCGGTCGCGAACCAGGCGGTCTCGGAGGCGCGGGAAGGGTTTCGGCTGGCACGGGTTCGCTATACCGAGGGGGTATCCGGAACCGTGGGAATCTCTCCCCTGCTGGAAGTCAGTGACGCACAAGCCGCGCTCGTGCAGGCGGAAAGCAATCAGGTCAACGCACTCTACGACTACAACAATTCCCGGGCGAGATTGGACAAGGCTATCGGAAGGTATTCTTATACCAGCGCACCCGGATATACAGCCCCTCCAAGCCCGAAGACGGTCGGCAATCCGACTCCTGGAGCCCCAAAATGACATTTCCACGTAGACAACAGGCAAGCCATTTCAAGGCTCGCGATTTATCGGCTGCGGTAGTCGTCTGCGCATTGCTGGCGACGGGATGCAAGAGCAAACCGGCGTCCCCTGCCGCGCCGGGAAATACCGTCTCGCCCGCCACGTCGCAGTCCACTGCCACGCAGGTCACCGTCGCTCCCGCCGGCCGGCGATCGATATCCAGCACCATCCAGGTGACGGGCGCGCTGAGCGCGCTGCATGATGTCACGGTGGGGGTCAAGGTTTCAGGGAAGGTTATCGCCGTATATGCCCGTGAAGGCGATCTGGTGAATGCGGGGCAGGTGGTGGCGCAGCAGGACACGGCGGACCTGCAGTCACAGCTCGACCAGGCGCGGGCGAACCTGCTTTCCGCGCAAACCAAACTTTCCCAGGCGCAGCTTACCTATAAGGACAGTCAAAC
>JBBRKX010000554.1:0-4457 GCA_038231675.1 Chthonomonadales bacterium
GATGAACTGCAGATCGGGCAGACGCGCTTTCGGTTCGAGGGATAAGGAGCGATCATGATGAGATCGCGGATTCTGGTCGGCCTGATCGCCGGCACCATCGGCGGGTTCATAGGCTGGTTTCTTCAGGAAAACCTGATCCATTTTAACGAACACATCGTGATGGGAGTGCTGCCGGGAATGGGCGCCATCGCGACACCCCTGACTGCGGGAGAAACCAAAACGTTGGCCTTCTGTGTCGGTGGGATGATCGGTCTGTGCCTCGCGGCAGTGGACGGGATCGTCGAGGGTAACGCGCGAAAGTTGATGATCGGGATGGCCGTGGGCGCCATTTCCGGTCTCTGCCTGGGATACATCGGGTTTTGGATGGGCGAGCTTGCCTATAATATGCTCGTTGGAGCGAACGAGATATCTCGGGATCCAGGCATGTTCTCATTCGTTCGACAGGTGATTGCCCGATCCTTTGGGTGGGCCTTCATGGGACTCGGCCTTGGCGCGGGCTCGGCGCTTGGCACCCTATCTCTAAAACGAATTGGGCAGGGCGCATTCGGCGGTTTCCTCGGTGGGCTCATTGGTGGCTTCTTTTTCGACATCCTTGCACATGGGACCACACCCTTTCAAGAACTTGCAGGGGCGCCCGGTATGCATGATTCCGGCGGACCGAGCAGAATGATCGGCTTTACTCTGATTGGAGGATTGAGCGGCCTGTTTATTGGGATCGTCGAAGAGCTGATGAAGCAGGCATGGGTGAAGGTGCTCGCCGGGAAGAACGAAGGCAAGGACTACATTCTGTCCCAGGCAATGAACATTCTTGGTCGGGACGAGCGGTGCGCGGTGCCTTTGTATGGGGATCTTTCCGTCGGAGTGCAGCATGCCGCCATACGTGTCGATGGCAATCGGCGCTTCCTGCTGGATGCGGGGACTCCCGCTGGGACCGTGGTGAACGGTCAGAGCCTGGCTCCCGCCAGCGAGGTTTTGTTGAGAGATGGCGACACCATCCAGATCGGCACACATCGTATCCTGTTTCGTGAAAAGGCGTCCGCAGGCCGAGTCGCACGGCCCGTCGCCGATGCGCCGCGCTCCAGTCCGCTATCCGGGCCGATCGCAGTCCCCGCGCATCATTGCCCCTTTTGCGGCGCGCCAAAAGACGCGAATGGAAACTGCAATTGCAACGTGGTGGGCGCATCCTCCGCGCCGATGCCCGCTTATTCGGCGGACTTTCCTTCGATGCCGCCCGCCGCACAGAGTTATGGCGCCATGCCGACCTCGATGGGGACCCCAGGCGTCGCCTATGCGAGCGGCGCGGTTTCGCAACTCATCGGACTGGAGGGGCCGTACGCGGGGCAGGTATTATCGCTGGATGGTGCGAACATGACGGTGGGGCGGGAAGCCGATAAAGACATCGTGCTATCCCTGGATACAACGATCTCGCGAAGCCATGCAAGCCTTGTCCGGGAAAATGGCGGCCTGATGCTCTACGACCATGGTTCTTCCAATGGAACCTTCGTCAATGGGATGCGTCTGAGCGGCCCGGTGGCGCTTGCTACGGGCGACGCCGTACAGTTTGGATCGAGCAAATTTCGTCTGGCCTGATCAGGCATCTCAGCGGGACGGCAAGGAGATAACACCGAATGGAAGATCGCACCCAGATACTAGGCGGCGTCACCGGAATGCCTGGGCCGGCCGGAGGCGCGCAGCCGACGGTGCTTGGAGCGAGTCGCACTCAAATGGGAGGTCCTCCCATGGCGGCCGGGAACGATCCCTTTCGAACGCAGATGGGGACGACCACACAGGGACTCGAGGTTGAATGCGTATCGGGAAATCGGTATGCGTTTGCGCCTGAAACGTCCCGTGAGCATGCGCTTGTGGTGGTGAAGGCGGGCGGGCAACAGGTGGGGCGCAGGGCTCCCATTAACATCTGCCTTTGCATCGACCGTTCGGGCAGCATGGAAGGGCCGCCGCTGGAGTACGCCAAGCGGGCGTGCGACTACGTGGTGGACATGCTCGAGCCGAATGACATTCTCTCCATTGTAACGTTCGAAGAGCAGGTCGACGTCTTGATGCCGGCACGGCGGGTGGTGAACAAGGCGCTTGTCAAAGAGCATATCCATCGTCTGGAGGTCGGCAACACGACAAATCTGTACGATGGCTTGATGGCGGGCTGCATGCAGATCGCCTCCGTTCAGGAGAGAACCGCGGGATACGTGAACCGCGTGTTGCTGCTTACGGATGGCGAGCCCACGGCAGGCTTGAAAGACTTCAACTCCATTGTTCAGCAGGTCGCACAGCAAAAGGCGCAGGGAATCTCGGTGACGGCGCTTGGCTTTGGCGAGGAGTACAATGAAGAGTTGATGGCCGGTATCGCACGCCGCAGCGGGGGAAATTACTACTATATCCAGCGACCGGACTTGTTGCCGGAAGTATTTCGGCGTGAGCTTGAAACACTGATGACCATTGTGGCGAAGAATGTTCGAATTCGTTTTCAGCTTTCGCGGTGGGTGCGCTTACGGCAAGTGTATGGAAACCAGCCGTCCTTCAGCGGTCGCACGGTCGAGGTCAATATTCCGGATATGGAGCGCGGTACGATCCGAACGGCGCTGGCGGAGTTCGAATTCGACCGCCATCCACAAGGTGCGTTTCGCGTGGCTAAGGTCGAATTGCTCTATGACGATGTGGTGAATGGCCGCTCCGAGCGCGTGGCGACCGATTGTGTCGTCGAGTTTACGAACGATCGCACGGCACTGGCGGCCGGAGCGAACACCATCGTACAGAATGAACTCGATATCGCGCAAGCTTCCCAAAATCTGCAGCGAACGATGATGGGCATGCGCACCCAGCAGATCACGGCCATGGGAGCGATGCAGGAACTGGAAAAGACGCGCACCATCCTTATGCAGGCAGGACACGCGGGACAGGCCCAGGAACTCAATGCGGCGATGCAATCGATCCAAAGCGGCGGGGCGGACGCCGAAAAGACTCTCATCGGAGCGATGCTTAATCTGGACCAGGGAAAGCGCTGACGCCCCTGCGGTTCCGTGGACGATCTCAAGGTTTGGCTAGCATAGGAGAACCCGAAAATGAGTGACGCAGTGGCGCCGGCGGACCGCACAATGGTCGTACCCGGTGGAATCGGAGCCACCCAGCAGATGCCCGCCGCGGCGGGAGGGGATGCGTTTCGGACGCAGATGGGCGGAACGGCGGTCTGTCCGGTCTGTCAATCGACCACGCCATTAATGGAGACTTATTGTGGAGAATGCGGATTCCTCCTGACTTCCACTCCGGTGGAAGGAGTCGAGCCCCTGACGGAAGAAGGGCCCGCCGGGGAATTACTGGATGTTCAGTCGGGACTCCGGCATCGTCTTCATGCCGGCGTAAACACCGTAGGACGTCAGGGCACCGATGTCATCATTCAAGAGGGAACCGTTTCGCGTGTCCATGCGCGCATCACCCTCGAGTCAACCGGCGTGATGGTGGAAGACCTGAGCAGCACGAACGGCACCAAAGTCGGCGACCGCCGCATCGGGCCGAACCAGCCGACGCCCGCATCTTCGGGAATGACGCTCCGATTTGGGAACTGGAACGTCGTGCTTGAGATAGGCGCTCCGGTCGCGCAGCCTGCGGACCGGACGATCGCACTGCCGGCAGACCAAACGATTGCGCTGCCCACGCCGGAGCAGATTGCCGGGTCGGAATCCGTGGAACCCGCCGCTCCCGAACCTTCCACGCTGTTGGCGGAAACGCTTCCCGACGATTTGCCTATCGCGCGTCTGGAGAAAATCGAAGGGCCTTCTCCCGATATCCTTATCTCGGAGGGCGGCATCACGATCGGTCGTCGTGCCGGCAACGATATTCTCCTGACAAATGACGCCTATATCTCCGGGCGCCACGCCCAGTTCACCTGTGATCTCATGGGGACATACCTGACCGACCTCGGCAGCACAAATGGAACTTCGGTGAATGAGGAGCGACTTCAGCCCAACGTGCCCCAACTGCTGCTGGAAGGGGATATGATTCAACTCGGTCAGACGAAGTACAGATTTGTGCTGGTCGAGGCACGGGAAGCAGAACCGGAAGTGCGGGATTCCGATCCGCTCGAGGCGACGCATCCTGTCGAGGCGACGCATCCTGAACCGGAGCAGGAGAGTGCATCATGAGCGATGTCACGGATTCGGTGGCAAGGACTGGGATCGCTCCGTCCAATGACCTGGATACGACCGCTAAGTTCGATCGGGAAACATTGGTGCGTGGATGGCGAGAGTATGCCCCGCGCACGCCGCGCTGTATCCCGGTGTTGAAGTTCGCGGCGAAAACGGACATGGGACAGGTACGTGAGGATAACGAAGATAAATTCGACTTTTACGAACCGGAAGATCCCTCTCTCCTCGCCGCGCGGGGATGCCTCTATGCGGTTGGGGATGGGATTGGAGGAGCGCAAGCAGGGCAGATCGCCAGCGAGATGA
>JBBRKX010000555.1:0-4456 GCA_038231675.1 Chthonomonadales bacterium
CCAAAATCCTTCGTGCATACCCTCAGCCCGAGGCCCTCACCCCGGAACGGGAGATGTAAGATTTAGGTGTGATTTAGGAGGTGAGGGGCCTGCGTCAGAGATCCTGAAGAGTATATGGGCCACATGCCTGCGCAAGATCCAGTGCTAATCGATTAGCACTGGTCTCACCGGTATTCTGCTTGATGAGCCCCTCTTTGGCAACGGCGCGCACCAGTACCTCAGTGCGCGCCGGATCTTCCGTCGGGCGGATCTCCAAGGTGACCACGGCGGGATTCATTTCGGCAAAACCAGCCCCCACGATGCCAAACACTGTCCAGCATCCCTCCGCAGGAGGGACGCCCGCGATCGATTCGGCCGGTTCGCCGAGCAGGGCTTGAGCCTGTGCAAGAACCTGCTCGGCGGATGCATGGATCACGAGGCTAACTTCGCCGGTGTTATCGGGAAGCATGCGCGCTACCCAGCCAGCCAGAAAACCACCGGCTTTCTTGATCTCTCTGGCGAGGATCGAACCGGTCTCGTCAGACATCTTTGTCCCTCTCTTAAATCATGCCGAGATTTAATGCCGCCACATGCATGTGTGCGGAGTAGTCACATAGGCATCTCTTCTATCGTTGGATACCCGTGCTGCTCACGACCGGCTGCGGTGTCATAACGCTTCGCTGATTGTTGTAGCGACGGGCAGGGTCATGGCATAACGGAATGGACCTCCCTCGACTTCAGTCGTAGGGAGTTTCACACAGATTTCATATCCGCCCAGTTTCGGCCCGCCTTGGCGTCCGTGCGAAGCCGAATATCGAGGGGATACGCCGATTCCATGAGGCGCACGACATGGGGCGTGATCTCCCCCAGCGCGCTTGTCTCCACCTCAAGCAACAGTTCGTCATGGACCTGCAAAACGAGCGTACAGGTATCCGCGAATTCCGCATGCAAATACTTCTGCACCGCGATCATCGCAAGCTTCATGATATCGGCCGCCGTGCCCTGGATCGGCATATTGACCGCTGCCCGCTCGCCTGCCTGGCGGATCGCGTGGTTGGGGCTGTCGACTTCCGGCATGTAGCGTCTGCGGCCGAGGAGCGTGCTGACATACTTCTGGTTCCGTGCGAGTTCCGTGGTCTCCTCGACATAACGCTTGACGCCGGGCAGGCGATCGAAGTAGTCCTTGATCCAGGTGTTGGCGATGCTGGCGCTGACGCCAAGCGTGGCGGCGAGACTGAACCCGCTTTGACCGTAGATCACGGCAAAATTGATTGTTTTCGCCTGCCTCCGCTGATCCGGAGTTACTTCCTCGATGGGCACGCTGAAAACGGTCGCCGCCGTGGCGGCATGGATATCTTCGTCCGCCTGGAATGCTTCCACCAGCGCGGGGTCTTTGGTGATATGCGCCAGCAGCCGCAGCTCGATCTGGGAGTAATCGCAGGAGAGCAGCATTTTCCCCTTTGGCGCGATAAACGCCTGTCGGATCTCTCGCCCAATCTCCGAGCGGATCGGAATGTTCTGTACGTTTGGGTCCGAAGAGCTCAGGCGGCCGGTGCTCGTGCGCGTCTGGTTCAAGGAGGTATGGACCCGGCCAGTAGTGGGATTGATCAGCTTGGTGAGGGCGTCCGCATAGGTGCTCTTGAGCTTGCTGACCTCGCGCCAGTCGATGATCTTACGGGCGATCTCATGTTCCGCCGCCAGCGATTCCAGCAGGTCGGCTCCGGTGGAGAAACCGGTCTTGGTCTTCTTCCCGGTGGGCATTTGCAGTTTGTCGAAGAGAATGGTCTGGAGCTGCTTGGTGGACCCGATATCGAAGGTTTCCCCCGCAATGCGGTAAATCTCGCTTGCCAGGGCGTTCAATTCTCCCCCCATGCGGACCGCCAGCGTGCCCATATAGCTTTCATCGATCAGGAGGCCTGCCTCCTCGATGGCGGCAAGCACCGGCACAAGAGGCGTCTCGATCCCGTCCATGATCTCCGTCATCCCGACCTTGTCCAGGCTCTCTCTGAGCATCGGGACGAGTGCAAAGATCGCAGCGGCTTCACGGGCCAATTTCTCACCTGGCGCAAACGGATCGTCCCCTTCCAGCCGCAGATTCAAATGCGTCTCCACAAGGTCCGTCAGCGGATAGGAGGATCGTCCGGCGTTCAAAAGGTAGGCCGCGATCTGGACATCGAAAGTAAAGGGCGTGATTCGCGCCCCATGTCTTTCCAGCACGATCTCGGCCACCTTGGTGTTGTAGCCGATCTTGTCGAGCCCTTCCGTTTTAAGCAGAGTATGCAGCGCGGCCAGAGGGACCGCAAAGCCCTGGTCGTCGTCAGCTCCATCGTTATCGTCCAGGTCCTCATCGAAAAGTCCGCCCATGCCCGCCTTCATCGGCGGGGCTTGTCTCTGAACGGCAACATAGTATCCCACTTCCAAAGAGCAGGAAAAGGCGATGCCATGCAGTGCGGCCCGCATGGCGACAGACGAATCGGCCTCGATCTGGATCGCGACTCGACCTGCCTTCTTTACTTCCGCCAGCGCCTGCTGAAGCGCTTCCTCCGAATCGATCAGGATAGCCTGCCCCGCAAAGACCTCTTCCGGCGCGACGCGCTCCGCTTCGATCACCGGAGCGTCTCCGGAGCGAGGGATCCGCGACAGCAGCGACTTGAACTCCAGGTCGGCAAAGACCTCACGCAGCCTCGCCCAGTCGTCCGGAGTGGGGGCAAACGGACGAAGCGCCATGTCGATCGGCGCATCGCAGACGATCGTCGCAAGTCTTTTCGAGACGCGCGCCTGATCGATGTTCGACTGAAGCGCGATGTGCGCTTTGGCGGGCGTCACGTCCGCGACATGCTCCAGCAGGTTTTCCAGCGAACCCCACTTTTGCAGCAGCGCCGTCGCGGTCTTGTCCCCGATCCCCGGCACGCCCGGAATATTGTCCGAAGTGTCGCCTACCAGGGCCTTCCAATCGGCGATGCGCTCCGGTCCCACCCCGTAGCGCGTGCGGACCGCCTCCGCATCGTACACACGGACATCGGTGACACCGCGCTGGGTCATCTGGACCACTACGCCGTCGCCAACGAGCTGCAACTGGTCCGAGTCGCCGGTGAGGATCACGACGTGGTATCCTTCGTGTACTCCGCGTGTCGCCAGGGTGCCGATCAGATCGTCGGCTTCAAAGCCGCCGACCTCCGCCGACTGCATCCCAAATGCCTCAACGATCCGGCGCGCCACCGGCATCTGCGCTTTTAGCTGGGGATCGGGCGCGGGGCGATGCGCTTTGTAAGCCTCGAACTCTTTGCTACGGTTCGTCTGTTCGGGAGCATCCCAGCAGACAACGATCGCATCCGGCTTTTCATTGCCGAGCAGCGTGAACATCATGCTCGTGAATCCGAAAAGCGCTCCGGTGGGTCGGTTGTCCGTGGTGGTGAGCGGGCGTCCGGCAAAGAAAGCCCGAAAAAGAAGGCTGTACGCATCTACGAGAACAAGCTTGGGGCGGTGAACCGCGGGGGAATCGGATCGATCGGCCATGAAGGGCACGCTCCTCGTCATTCGGCATCGGCCGATAAATTCTGGTGATATTATACCGTGTGGCGTTTCGCCGGATTCGTCTGAAGCGCACGTTGGAATTGGCGCGCAATCCGACCCGCGAACCGGGCCGCGAAGGAGTTCGCGCCTGGGAAGGCATATAGTCGTCCTTCGCCGAATGTATCTGACGGGTATTTCCGCATCGTGGTGATGCAAAACGAATTTGCCTATAGACCCGATGACCTGGAACGGTCACACGCAGGACAAAGGGAAAATGACTGATTTGCCTTCCGACTGGCCTGCCCGGCTGCCCGCCGAGTTTTATGTCGCTCTGCAGGAGTTCAACCGCAGGGAGTACTTTGCCTGCCATGAAACTCTGGAAGCGCTCTGGATTCCGGAAAAAGGTTCGATACGACAGATCTATCAGGGCATTCTACAGATCGCCGTGGGTTGCTATCATCTGACACACCGTGGCAATTGGGTGGGGGCCGTCAACAAGCTGGAGGCAGGCGCGCGTCGCCTCGAACGTCTGGGAGTTGCTGAAACTGTCGGTGACATGGCATACGAAGTGGAGTGGAAGGCGCTGGTCACCACTTCTGATAGATTGCAGGCCCATCTACGCACTTTGGGCCGCGACGAGGTGCAGCGGTACGACCGGGAATTGCTTCCGACCGTAGTTTTCCACCAAAAATCTTGATTGGTGGAAAATCTGGGGGAAAGTTTTGGCGCCAGTAGCCTTAAACTGAAATAGGCTCGGCCCGACATAATAAACTTTGGCCTGCCATCACTATTGTCTGTATAAGGAGCACTGGGCGAAGCTGCAAGGTCGACGTGCCGGTGCGCCATAAATATAGTGCGACCTGGAGGGATTGTTCGATTATGCCCGTATAATATGGGATATAGAATGTCCAGTTCAATAGAGCGCGTCATCGTGTTCCTAGGCAGGAGAAGGACAGGGTCGATA
>JBBRKX010000556.1:0-4452 GCA_038231675.1 Chthonomonadales bacterium
CAGAAATTGCTTCCTTGCTTCATGTGACGAACGCTCTTGCGACTGAAGACGATGACTTCCATAAAGGGCCAGAGGATATTCACGAGCGCGTGATCCTCTGCTGCTTGCGCGCCTTCTCCCAACTCGATACATAGCACCTACGCGCCGTCCAAAAGCGGTCACGGTGCGAAGCAACGTGCGAACTCGCGCTTGAGACACTCAGCCTTAATCTCGACGGGCGCATCCGAAATTCGTTCGGCATCCGCGCCGAAGGGCTTAAGAAAGGGGTTTCCGCGCACCACATGGATGTGAATATCAATCGCTGGCCTAGAGTGTCAGTAGCCGCCCGGGTGTGTGCCACCCAAAGCCGCCCGCGACTGTACCAATTCCGCACTGTTAATTGGGTTTGGCGCAGCGGTTGAGAGTGTTTGGCGCGCGTTTTGAGATACTCTTGGCGCTTGGCGTTCTCTGTTCTGTTATGCTCCTTTCGTTAGCGGTCTTTTGGCGGCGATTTGCCGAACGCTCGAGATCTGATGCCGGGAGCAGCTAACTGTTGTGCGTGCCGAGGGCCATGGCTCTTCTCCTTCAAGAACGTGCTGTTAGACAGCGATCTCCTGCCGTGAGGAAGTTTGACGGTTCCAGTCGACCCGTTCCCGTCCGCGCTGGCAGCGCGAGTAGCGTATCAGGAGCATGATCAACAACGCTTGGTTGTTCATAAACACGGGGCGCTTTCCGCTCGCGCAGGGGCGGGTCGACGCCAGATGGCGGTGAATACGGGATGCGCGCAGGCCATGGCGATCCCTAATGCGAGAAGGCCCGTCATTACGAACGGAGGTCGTTCCGGGCGTGCCAGCAAGGAAGCATAATGAAGGGCGCTGAGGCCCGCCATTAGCAGGCCGAGTTCGACGACGCCGATGACCTTAGCCGTGTTAGAAGGCAAGGAACGGAGGTAGAAGCAGGCATAGCCGCCGACTATTCCAAAAACCACTGCAAGCAGCGGTGCTACCAGCAGGTGGGAGGAGGCGCTATCGAGGGTATTACGGATCACGAACGCGCGTGGATCGCTCATGCCGCTATGAGCGTAAGCGCCGGCGAGAATCTGCTGCATGTACGGCATAAACAGCGCGCCCAGAGCAAAGCCGAACAGGAGAGTCGCTACTGTGCCGATCAGAGCGCTCCAGACACTGGAAAGGACGGCCAGGCCCAGGGAGCCGGATCGCTGATAGGCTGCCGAACTCGCCGCCCCGAAAGTGACGAACATCAGCGCCCACATTCCCACGCCTCGCACCATGCTGCCCGTGGCGTCCAGTGGAACGAAGTGTTCGAGCGCCATGTTCAGCCAGGAGCCGGCTGCCAGGATGGCGCCAAACCTGGCTCCCAGCGCCAATGCCGTTTGTACGGAAGCCTTTGTCTGCCGCCCACTCCATACGACTGCACCCACATACGCCAGTAACCCTGCGACCAGGAGGAGCAGGTTCGCCAAACCTGCTCCCTGGATGCTGGCCGGATACGACAGGATACCGTAGAGCATCAATCCAAGGACGACCACGATACCAATCAGCGTGCCCCACGCAAATGTGACAGGATGCGGCGAAGAAGCGGTCATCTGTTTTCTCCTCATGGCCCAGTCAAGCTGGGCTTCCCAGGCGCCTCCGAGCAAGTCCAGTCGAGTTCGCCAGGTGCTGCGATGCAGCTCCAGAACGGCGAGTATCTCCTCTTCATACCGCTCGCGCCAAGCGCGTGGATACAGGCGAATAATCCATTTCATCCTAGGGAACTCCTCACGCATTCGCGACCCGGGCCATCCCCGCAGCGACAATACGCTGCATGGTTTTCAGATGATCTTGCAGCGCCAGCAGTCCGTCCGGGGTAATACGGTAAGGGCGGCGACGCGCCTCACTGGGCAGCGCCTCTATCCAGCCGCGGTTTTCCAAGCGTGTGAGCGCACCGTAGAGGGTTCCCGGTTCCAGTCGGGTTCCGCTGAACGTAAAGATATCCTCCATCATAGCGTATCCGTGTTTCGGACCGTTCGCCAGGCTGGAAAGCACGAGCAGACTGGGATCGGAATAGCGTCCCCAATCGGGCAAGCTCTTCTGCATTCCTTCCCTCCAAAGACAAGAATTCAGCGCCACATAGTAAGTTATACTGAATAGTAACACAGAGTAATGACAGATGTCAAGGTACGAGATGCGATATCTGTCGCATAAAATCCGTTGGTGTCAGGACGCCGTTCATTATCACGGTCAATTCTGTGGGCATAAATGCGCTAATGAGTTCCAGCATTAACGATGAGACACAGCAAGCGAACAGGAAGTAAGTTATATATGATAACGTCCTTTATGGCGCCGCCGGAGAGAGGAACATCACGATGTCCGTCCAGTCGAGGGCCTGATGCCGATCGTAGAAGTCGATCAGGGATTGCACCAGGCCACCGATGTTGTCCGAATCAATGCTGTCGCGGTCAACGAAGACGACCCCATGGTGATGCTCCGCATTCATCGCCAACTCCAGCAAGATCGGCGGGATCGTCTTCTGGTCACAGGTTATCACCCCCCCGGCAGCCACATCGCAGCCTTAGCGAAAGAGTCTCTTGCCGCAGCGCGCGCCGGAAGCAGAAGCGCAGCGATCGCGGTGATCGCCGCTCGGCGAGAGTCCAGTTCGCTTATATGCGGCCATTGCCGCTTCCCGAGCGCATGAACGCTACCGCGCTGGATAGCGGGGGCTCCTGCTTAACCAGCAGGGTCCGAGTCGGGAACGGGATCTCGATACCTTCTGCTTGATATCGGCGATGGAGTACTTTCATAAATGCCGACCGTACTCGATGCTGCTCGCGAAACTCCACATACACCCAGCACCGCTACGAAGGTAATCGCCCAGTCAGCGAACTCTTTCCAGCGCACGGTCGGCTCCCAGCGCGCATCCGCGCCCTCAGTGGTTTGCTGGATGGCCGGGCTACGTCGAACGTGTTGGGCTCCACGTACTCCAGGTCGCTATCGTAGCTGACACTGCATCCTACCAACAGTGACATATCCTGCTGCGGAAGCGAAAAGTTGGTGATCACGGTCTGGCTTAACTTGGTGTTGGGAATCACAACCACGTTGTTTCCGGAAACCCGCACCTGCGTATGTCGCCATCCGATTGGTTTTGACGTATCCTTCTTGTCCAGACTCCAGCTTGATGAAATCGCCGACACGTGCCGGCCGATCGATAGTAAGCCAATATAAGCGAACGGACCATTTTCTTCCAATGAGAAAATGGTCCGTTCGACATTGACCGCAACTTGACGTACACCGATACCGCTGCGTAATATTGAGTTGGTCAGGCGTGCGGGCTTGTGACCACGATCTCACATCTCGCATCGAAACGACCATGCGTCCTGGATCGTTAGGCAGCGACTTCAATCCGAACCGCTCGTAGAAACACCTGACTTGATCGTTAAGAGGCTCCAGGACAACGGCATAGATTCCAGTCTCTGCCGCCACTGCGACGGCACGCGACAGGAAATACGCGAGCAGCCTTCTGCCGATCTTCTTGTTCTGGTATCGTTTGTCCACCGCCAATCGCAAAAGATGAACCACGGGGAACGTCATGTTGGGCGATACAACTTTCGTCAAATCGCCCGACTTTAGGTGCCCCGCGCTGGTCGAATAGTACGCTATGACCCGATTAGACTGCTACCCGACCGCGCATCTCATCTCCTTTTCTGCGCCGGTACACAGACATATACCGGCGACTCGCCCACGGTTAGCCGAACCGCGCCGTGGACGGCGGAAACGGAGGTCGAATGGCCTGTCATATCGGTCACCTCGGCCCGGCGCGCACGGCCCGCCGGAACCATGGCCGTGCGCGTGCCGGCAGGCGACCACACGGCCGTGATGCGCGTGCCCCTGTGATAGAATGCGTACGCCCAGACGTCGCGGCCGAGCCCGCGGACGCGTCCTCTCGGCGTCGCCCCCTCCAGCAGGAGCGCGCAGGCCGCCACCGCGTTGACCAGCGGCTTCGGGCTGCCGCGCTTCGTCTCCCACGGCCCGGCCCGGCTGTCGAGGTCAAGGTTATACAGGAAGCCCCAATAGCCGGCGCGGTCATAATCGATGCCGTAGAATGGCAGGAAGACGCGCGCTCCCTCGCCCTTCAGAATGATGCAAGCCCGCACCATCCTCTGCGCCTGGGAAAGTGCGATTATCTCGTCGCCCAGGATGCCGGTCTGGCCGAGCTCCGTGATGTATAGGGGCAGCGGTTTGCCGTGGTTGTACCGGCGCACAAGCGCCTGGAGCCGCTGCAGCCTACCTGGCAGGTCGTCCGCCTCCGGAGTGAACCGGCCGTCTGGGTACGCATGCGTCTCGATGCCGTCCACCCAGCGCAGCACGCCCGCCCGGAAGACCGCCTCGAACCAGTTCGAACGGATGATCGACGAGCAAGGGCCGATCACCAGCCCCGTCGGGTCTTCGGCACGCACGAGTTTGCGAATGCGCC
>JBBRKX010000557.1:0-4451 GCA_038231675.1 Chthonomonadales bacterium
ACACAAAACAATTCGTCTCTGCGGCGGGTCAGATTCATTACGGCCCACTCGGTCATCTACTTCAGAACACCAACCGCCTCCCCGTTGACGGTAAGCGTTAACGCGTCTCGCATCGCGATGCAGTTCTTGTCGTAGAGATAGTTCGGCCACTCACGGAACACCTTCTGTGAGGAGTAGAAGAAGCCGTCCGGCGCCAGGGTCTCATGGAACCCATGCACCAGCCGAGCGACCTTCTCCTTGTAGTGCAGATCCTTTGTGTTGGCGTACATCCGCGCGAGCGCCGAGACATACTGCCCGAAGGGGTGCGCTCCGGCGAAGCCGTCCGGGTCGTACCAGCCGCCCATCGGCTTTCCTGGCGCAGGCAGTCCGGCCCGTTTGCGAAAGCCGTTCAGGAGGTCGTCTTCCGAGAGGGCCAGATAGAACGCCTTGGCTCCTGCCGCCTGGATTCCCATCGGCCCGCCCGTCAGGGTCACGTCCTGGTACGTAAAGGGCTGCAATTTCCCGGAAGCGCGATGCGATGCGGGCTCTTGCGCCTCAGCCTTCAAAACAAAAAGAGAGATTAGAATACTGCACACGAGCGCGCCTACGCTTAGTAACTTATGCTTCATCATTTTGGCTCCGTCCAAGGATTTTTCGTGCAACGCTCGCACGCGAAAACGCATCCGCCGGTCTTCACCACACGTGCAATCTCGGAAATTATCCGCTTCCGATTGGGATTCACGCTGAAATCGCGGTTTGCATACAAGGCTTCTGTAATTATAAAGTATGGCATATCCAACAGCACCAAATTACCAGCCTCAGGAATTCGGCGGAGGCCACGCACACCAAAGCGTTTATCGGAGCGCAGCGGGTTACTCCAAAGCACCTGGGGCGTATAATGGGCAGCTACGGGTCGGTATCACATTGCCTTTTGGAAGTGGGGAACTCTGACAGGCTTCAACATCCACCGCGTACTGCTTGAGCTCCGCCGAATCCAATGCACCGCATGAATACCCGAATAATAAAGCAGACATAACTGTCCTTATGTTCGACTGTTTAACGAAGGGATAAATTGAGCCGTTACACGCCAGACCGCATCCCGATTGGGGTAGGGAGAAGCCGCAATATGTCTTCCACATTTCACTAACTCTAGCGCATGGCTAACGCCTACCTGATACAATTCCATCGAAATGATGGCAGCGACGCTAGGAGCGTTCGTGTTCGACCGTCGATGGAGGCAATACATGACCATGAAGCAAGGGGATTATCGGCTGGCTCAGCTCCTCATGGACCGCAGGGAGTTCCTGAGGGGAATGGGGACTGTGTGCAGTGCGGCAGGAGTGTGTCTCCTGACCGGCTGCGGCAGTGGGGGAAGCGCGGGGAGCGCCGTGCGAAATTACTCGGCGGGCGGGCGGGTGGTTCTGCCAACTGGAACTGCCCTGTCGCCGGCCAACCTGAGCGTGGTGAGTGGCGGATCCGTTACGGTTCCGTCCACGAACGGCCAATTTAGCGCGACGGTATACACGCAGGAGCCATCGCTCGCAGTGCTGACGGATGCCGCCGGAAACAGCCTCCTGCTTGGGTTCGTCGATCCGCAGTCCAATGCGACCACGATGGACGCCGCAAGCACGGCCGTCGCTCTGCTCTTCTTCGCCATCGGTGGCCCGACTGTTCCGCCCGCCAACAAGAGGCAGATTCTACAGCTCCTCGCGGCGAATGCGGTCACGGCGCCGCTGGCGTCGGTCATCTCGATGCGCACTGGCGGCAACCCTCTTGCGCTTCAGAATGGTGACGCGCAGATTACCGCCGCACTCCATACGGCTTACACCACCCTGACCGCGAACGTACTGCGGGCAGCCAGGAAAGCGATGGCCGCACCCCGGATGGGAGTGGCTGCCGAACAGACAGCGCCGAGTCGCGCTGTTGAGCCCATGGAGTTGCTCCAGCCGACGGGGCAACAGAGCGGCATAGAAGTGGTGCAGCCCACCGGCATCGTGGGCGTGCAGGCCATCAACCACTACCGTCGCCGCGCCCAGATGTACATCTACCGTGTGGGCGAGGTCTCCACAGGAGGGGCTGCCACGAACTACCCGGCCGCCGTGCCCGTCGGCAGCAAGTTGGACATATCGGCCACGACGGCGCTAGGCCTCTTTACCACGCTGGACAACCTTTTCTCCGGATTGACCGCATTCACGCCCGTAACCTCGCCGGCGCAGACGCTCTCATTGCAGCCAAACACCAGACAGACGAAATTTGAGGTCGTAGTGCTCGGCGCGTCCGGCAGCCCCAACCCCGCCTTCTTCAGCGACCCGAAGTACTCGGCAGTATCCCCGGCATGGATCACGAGCGTCGGAAACCTGAACCTGTTCACGGCGATCGGCGACATGGCGCTCGGATTCATCCTGGAGCTGTGGGGCCTGCGGTTCGTCATCACGGACGCGGCGCCGATCCAGGCGGTCCTTGACGGGCTGGCCGGCCTGCAAGCGCAAGTGCCGACGGTGGCCGACCTGCTGGCCAGGGCGCGCGCCGGAAAGTACTCGGAGGCGATCGCCGACGTAATCGAGTTGGCAGCGAAGAGCGACATCGTCAGCAGCACCATCAAGCAGGCTCTCAAACCTTATATCCTGCAGCTTGAGCATGAAGCCGCGGTTGGCGCCACCGGCACGATCTCCGGCAAGCTGATGTCCAGCGCCTTCCGCCTCCTAAGCGCGGCGTTCACGCCCGTCGGCATCACGATGGGGCTTGGAGACCTCGCCGCCATCGCGCATGACCTGGCCATCTCGAATCCGGGCGATCTCTGGACCGCCAACCTGATTCTTCCGACGTTCACGCTGAGTCCCACGTCAGCGACTTCAAGCGCGGGAGGACGCGTAACCTTCAGCGTCAAGCTGCCGATAGGCGCGACGGGCAGCTTCGTGTTCGACTGGTCGCAGAACTCGCCGTTTTCCACGCTTTCGGCGAGCAATGGCAAGGTCAGCAACTCTTTGGAGACGAATGACGCCTCCATTTCCGTGGATCTTGTCACCACGCCGTCCGACGTTAACCCCATCACCGTCACGGTAACGGCGTTCGAGGTCGATTCGAGCGGCGCCAGGAGCCCGTTCGGCATAGCGGCGGCGAAGGTGACGATCGGCGCGGGTACGGTCGTCCAGGCAGGCACACGGGTCTACAAGAAGGAGTATCCCGACGGGCGTTTCACCTGGTTTGCGTTCTACACGTTCTCTCCGGTTTCCGGCGCAACCAAGTACGTGGTCAAAGGAAGCAACGCCACGCTTACCAAGGCCGATATCGATATGGGCGCCCCTGTAGTTGACCAGGGGCTCACCTCCGACCCGGACCTTACCACGTTTGTCCCCTATGGCAAAACGGGCTTCTTCAACCTGGGCGGATTAATCGGTTACTATGTATATCCCGGGGGCTCACCTACATTTAAATACTACGGCAGCGGCGACGAGGTGCTGCAGCACAACGGTGCGGAGATGGTCACCTCCGAGCCAGAAACCATAACCATAACGTAAGGAGGCAGCGCCGCCGGAGGAAATATTGCGTGGTCCGTCGTAACAGAGAGGATGAAGGGCATTGACGACAGTATTCACCTCTTGTGGCGTATACGCCTGTTCGGTGGCCCGGTCCTCCAGGACGCGGACGGCAACGATATCCGCCGGTTTCGGTCCCAGAGGGTGGCCGCTCTCCTCGCCTACCTCTGCTTCCACCTTGGGCGGCCGTGCGGGCGGGAGGAGATCGCAGCGACGCTGTGGCCGGACGACGATGAGCCGCACGTGCTTTCAAATAGACTGCGCTTTACCCTGGCGTCGCTTCGCCGGCAATTGGAGCCGCCGGGAACGCCGTTCGGCTCCGTGCTGGACGTGGCGTCGCCCGGCCAGATACGTCTGCGGGCGGAGACAGTCTGGTGCGACGTGGCGGCCGTCGAAGGCGCGCTTAGATCCGGCGATCGTGCGGCGGCGATTAGTCTGATGAACGGCGCCCTGCTGCCGGGCTTCTACGACGAGTGGATTCTGGAGGCTCGCACCCGGTTCGAAACATTGGGCGAGTCAGGCGAAGGCCAGGCGTACACCTTCCGTGCGGCGGGCGCAATGGCCCCGGCCTCGCCGCCGAGGGCGCCATCTCCTCGGCTGCCATTGTACCTGACGCGGTTCTTCGGACGCCAAACCGAGCGCTGGCGACTGCAGGATCTGATTGCCGAGAACCGATTGGTGACCGTAATAGGGACCGGCGGAATCGGCAAGACACGCCTCACCGTTGAGACGGCCCAGGATATGGGTATGCCCTGTGCATTCGTGCCGCTCGTCGATCTCAGTGCGCCTGACCAACTCCCGCACTCGGGCCTGCAGGCGCTCCTAACGAGCCCGCACCCGGGCATCGATGCGACCGCACAACTGGTCGCGGTGCTTGCGCGTCACGGTTCGTTCCTGCTTATTCTTGACAATGCGGATCACCTCATTTCCGCTGTC
>JBBRKX010000558.1:0-4449 GCA_038231675.1 Chthonomonadales bacterium
CGACCGACGTGAGCGAGCGCGAGACGACCCATTTCGGCTGGTTCCGCCACGCTGCCGCGAACGCATGTTCCTCTGCATCCCATTCCGAATGATCGTCGTCCCAGTAACGCATGACCTCATACATTTGGCGACCGTACACACTGCCCGCCTGCCCCTGAGCCTCCTCAATGAAATGGCGGAAGAGCGTGGGGTTTGGCGCAAACGCCCTATGGTCGACGTAGCCATCCAGAGACTGATTCATTCCGAACACGAGCTTAGCCATATCTGCTTCCTTTCCTCCTTGAAGATTTATTGTTTTCTAAAGACAACCGAGCTCTTTCCAGCAAGCCGCCAAAACGTGCTTTTATGTTTCACGCCGTTCCCGTTGCCTTTGCCACCTGGTAGTGAAACCCGACACTGCCAGCGGGAAACGGCACCGCTTGGAGAAGCTGCAGATCGGTTCGGCTCATACCGGCCGGGAACATCGGTGTGCCCGCGCCAAGGAGAACCGGGCTCAGTGTCAGGACAAGCTCATCGACCAGTCCGGCTAAAAGGCAGGAGTGGGTCAGGCCGGGGCTGCCGAAGATCATGATGTCTTTGCCTTCCCCCTGCTTTAGCGCCGTCAGTTCGCCGGCCAGGTTGCTGCCGGAGATCAGGCGGGCGCTCGTGCTGCCCGGACTGCCCAGATCGGTTTGGGAGCGGGATAAGACGATCTTTTCCGCCTCGGCGTACCAGCGGGCGTGACGCCTGGTGTGCCCGGTCGCGGTCTCATCGCTGAGCACCGACGGCCAGTAGGCCTCCATCATGGCGAAGGTCTTCGGGCCATAGAGCGCGGTGCCAACCTGCGGGATAAAGCGATCCACGAACTCGAAGACCGGCTCCTCGATTTTGATCCAATCCATTTCCGCGTTTGGTCCTTCGACATAGCCATCCAGCGACATGTGCATCAGCGACACGACTTTTCTCATAACTCGATCCTCACTTGATCCCTTGGAATAATTTTACGTTCTAACAGGTCTTAGTCGAATAGCCGGACTGGAATTCGACAGAGCGCCCCGAACTTCTCCGGTGATTGCCTGACACCTTCATGATGTTCCTTATGTCGCGCAAACCATTTCTCCTTTGCTCCGTATATATCGCGGGACGAATCGGGGATTGCGGCAAAATGCGCTGCCCGACAGGAGCAATGTATCCCGTATCAAGCGATAATCGAGAGAGGAATGGAAATGGCATACTCGGCCGAAATCAGTCGAGCGAACCCCAGCGCGTTCGTGTTTTTGATAGATCAATCGAAATCCATGGAAGACCCATTTGGTGGCGGAGGCGGAAAACGCAGGGCGGAGGGCGTGGCGGACGCGATCAATCGTCTGCTCCAGAACCTTGTCATCAAATGCGCCAAGTCCGAAGGCGTCAATGATTATTATGTCGTCGGAGTCATCGGCTATGGCAAACAGGTAGGGCCGGCGTTTGGCGGGCCCCTTGCGGGCCAATTGCTTGTTCCGATCAGCGAGGTCGCCGATTCACCGACGCGTGTGGAAGAACGCACGAAAAAGGTAGACGATGGCGCGGGCGGACTGATCGACCAGACCGTCAAGTTCCCCGTATGGTTCGAGCCGGTCGCGGACAATGGGACTCCCATGGCGGAAGCTTTTCGGCTTGCGCATCAAACGCTCGAGGGCTGGATCGCCAAGCATCCCGACTCGTATCCACCCATCGTGATCAATATAACGGACGGCGAGTACAATGACGATCCTACTGCGGAAGCGCAGGCTCTCACGAGCCTCGCGACGAGTGATGGAAATACGCTGCTCTTCAACTGCCATATCTCCGGGCATTCCAGCGCCCCGCTCGTGTTTCCCGACTCGGACGCCGCTTTGCCGGACGCATGGGCCAAAAAGCTCTTCGCGCTCTCCAGTCCCCTCCCGGAAAGCATGAGCGCTTCGGCGCAAAGTGAAGGTTATGGGATCGGCGCACAGGCGCGTGGATTTGCTTTCAACGCGGACCTCGTGGAACTCATCCGCTTTCTGGACATCGGCACACGGCCCAGCAATCTCCGATGAAAAGCAGGACGCCGTGAATCCACTACCCCAAACCTTTTGGGCCCCGAAAGCAGGCAACAGCGAGGCTGAATATGAGGATGCCTTCTCGGTAGCTCCGTCCGTGATAGCGATCGCGGATGGGGCCACCGAGTCCTCCTTTGCCGGGCTCTGGGCCCGAGCGCTCGTTTCTGGAGCGACATCCGGCACAATGCCGGAACGGGACGATGCCGATCACGTAGCGGCATGGACGAACCCGCTTCAGGAAGCATGGCGATCTCAGGTTCCGTGGGACCGGCTGCCCTGGTATGCGGAAGAAAAAACGCGTCAAGGCGCATTCGCGACCCTCCTTGTTCTCACGCTGTCCTCCCCACCCTTATGCAAAGAAAAGGTGTCCGACGTTACTTCCGAAGCGAGTGTGAAGCCCGAAGAAGAAACCGCGTGGAGGGCGATGGCAATTGGGGATAGTTGTCTCTTCCAGGTCTGCGGGGAGGACCTTGTCGCCTCGTTCCCTCTGGAGCGCGCCGATCAGTTTGACAGCAGGCCCATTCTGCTTTCGGCCAATCCCGCAAACAATGGCGCCGTCTGGAGTCGGATCCACACGTGTACCGGTAGAATGGGGTCCGGCGACGTCCTATTCCTGATGACCGATGCCCTGGCGAAGTGGTTTCTTGCGGAGTATGAGAGCGGCAACAAGCCCTGGCAAGAGTTGCTGTGCCTGACAACTCAGGAGGAGTTCCTGGCGAAGATCACCAGCCTGCGCGAGAACCATGCGATGCGAAATGACGATGTCACGCTCGTTACCTTGCAGTACGCTCTGGAACAACCGAGCACGGATGTAGTGCAACCTATGGAACTACATATTGTGGAGCCCTTCGAATGAATTGGCCGCTTGCCTCTGATTATCAGGATGCCGTTCAGAACCCACGCACCTGTTTTGAAGATCCCGATCTCAAAGCGGGCCATGTCGTCCTGACTCGCTTGATGCTTCCGCGCGTCGCCTCGGGGAACTTTGCAAGCGTGTATGAGATTCATCGTGATGTGAATCGATGGGCGTTGCGGTGTTTTCTCCGTCAGGGATCCGATCAGCAGAGCCGTTATGCCCTTTTAAGCCGGCATCTCGCCGGCCTGTCGCTGCCGGGTCTGGTGGAATTCGCCTACGAGCCACAGGGTATTCGCATACGCGGCGGGTGGTTTCCGATCGTTAAGATGGAATGGGTCGAGGGAACGGGGCTCCATACCTTCATTGAAAAGCACCTCCACGACGGCAAGGCGCTCCGCAATCTGGCGCTGCAGTGGCTGGGGTTGATGGATCGCCTCAAGCAGGCGCACATCGCTCACTGCGATCTACAGCATGGCAACGTCCTTGTGACGCCGCAGGGACAGTTACGGCTCGTCGATTACGACGGCATGTTCGTTCCCGCCCTCGCGGGCAGGCCAAGTCTCGAGCTGGGACATTCGAATTACCAGCATCCCCGGCGAACCGCCCACGATTACAACGAAAACCTGGACGCCTTTTCGGCACTCGTGATTTATATCAGCATCAGGGCGCTGATCGTGGAGCCTGGATTGTGGGCTCAGTTCCATACGGGCGAGAACCTGATCTTATCCGCCCCCGATTACAAAACCCCTCATTCTTCACCTGCTTTTGCGCGCCTCAGTCGGCACCCGGATCCGGCGATTCGAGCGCTCGCGCAGCGGCTTGCACAGGCTTGCACCGATCCTATTGCCGCGATGTCCCCGTTTGGTTCCCTTGTCCATGGTCTTCCGGAAATCCCGGAAGCGCATCCCTGGTGGGAACCCGGCAGTACGTCATCACCTTCTCCGGCGACCACGCATTCGTCGGCGCACCCAACTTTCCCTCCATCGCCCCCTGTAACGCCCGCGCAGCCGGCCGCTCCGAAGTCCAAATTGCCGCCCTGGATCGACCCGCAGCCCAAGTCACTGACTGCCCCTTTCGATATCGGCAATGCTTCTCTCGCTCCCGCGATTCCGAAAGCGCTTGATCGCCGTCCGCCGCCCGCCGTTTCCGATGCGCCCCGATATGGAAGAAGCTGCATGGCGTGGACGGCAGGCACGTGCCTGACCTTGAGCCTTCTCCTGGGCGGCTCCCTTTTTGCGCTCGACGTGCTTTACCATAAGGTCAGCGAGTACCTTTCGCCCCCGCCCGCCATGCACCGTCCGTCAACCACTCCCACTTCACCGCGCCCGCCAGCACCGGTCAAGCCTGCCCCATCCACCCATGTTTCGCATTCTCCATGACATTCGTTGCACTGTTCGCCACGCATTACGTCACTATCTGAGGATCACCCATCCCATGTGGCTTCATATGGCAATGGCCGGAGAAAAAACCTGCGCAAGGATAGGATACAATCATGCGGTTTACCGAGCGGGACCATGATGCATTTGCCGAGGATCACTTCCCCAACATGCA
>JBBRKX010000559.1:0-4443 GCA_038231675.1 Chthonomonadales bacterium
ACGATCAGACTCACCAGAACTTCAAGAAGGCGGGCGTCAAAGTCCTCTGCATTGCCTTCAATGCGGACGGCAGGCTTCTCGCGATGGGCAGCGATACGGGAACCGTCCTGGTTTGGGATCTGGTCCACCACGCGCCCCTGCGTGAAATGACCCGGCATGCGGGCGCGGTATGGGGCGTCGCGTTTAGCCCGGATGGTCTGCGTCTGGCGTCGGGAGGGGACGACGGCAAAGTCGTGGTGTCGGATGTGGCAAGCGGGCAAGCACTGCATTCCATGCCAGGCCTCTCGGGCGGAGTAAATGGCCTGGATTTCAGCGCCGACGGACGATGGATCGCTTCGGCGGGGCAGGAGTCGGCCGTCCAAATTTGGAATACGGAGGACGACAACCTCATTACGTTGCGCTGCTACCAGGGGCCTGTCTGGTGCGTGGGATTTCATCATTCCAGCGTGCTGCTTGCATCAGGAGGGCTGGATCGCGCTATTCGTGTATGGAATCTTCCCAAACTTCTTGCCCTTCTGACGGCACCCCCCAAAGACCTCCTTGCCGAGTCGGAGCACGAGACCGGACTGCGGGTGCGGGGCACGGCGATTGAAGCCATGCCCGCGAAGCTTTCCATAGAAAAGTAAAAATTCTAACCGATCCCACTACGTAGGCCAGGGAAGGAGAAGGAGAAGGAGAAGGAGAAGGAGAAGGAACAGCCCGGTATTTCATCGAACGGGAAGATAGGATTTGACTGCCTACGTACAGTGCCCGGTATGCGCCACAATCCGTGGCGAGATAAGTAAAGGAAGAGAACTGGGTTAAAGGCGAACGTCCGGATTGCCATCTGAGTAAAGGGAAATGAAATGGCGATTTCACGCAGAAAATTTATCAAGCATGGCGCGGCCGCCGCCGCCGGACTGGCGCTTTTGCAGAGCGGGGAGAAGACAGCGCAAGCCGCCGCACCGGACAACGGACCTTTTCAGCCGTCATGGGAGTCGCTTGCCCAATATCAGACACCGGAATGGTTCAGGGATGCCAAGTTCGGAATCTGGGCGCACTGGACGGCGCAATGCGTCCCGGAGCAGGGCGATTGGTACGCTCGCCAGATGTACCAGGAAGGGAATGCAGACTATAAGTACCAATGCGATCACTACGGACATCCTTCCAAAGTCGGCTTCAAGGATATCGATCATATATGGCGTGCTGAAAATTGGGACCCCGAACGGCTGATGGGGTTGTACAAGGCCGCAGGTGCGAAATACTTCGTCGGGCTGGCCCAGCATCATGACAATTTCGATTGCTACGCCAGCAAACATCAGCCCTGGAACTCGGTCGCGATGGGGCCCAAAAAAGACATCGTCGGCGGCTGGGCAAAGGCGGCACGCAAACATGGCCTTCGGTTCGGCGTGACAAGCCATGGCTCCCATGCGTGGAGTTGGTATGAGGTTTCGCAAGGCGCCGATAAAAACGGGCCGCTTGCAGGTGTGCCTTACGACGGCAAACTCACCAAGGCGGATGGCAAAGGCCAGTGGTGGGAAGGCCTGGATCCGCAGGATCTCTATGCGCAGAACCACATTCCTGGCAAAGGCGGCCTTGTCTGGGACTGGAATGCGAGAGGAGGCAGCAGCATCCCCGATCAGGCCTATTGCGAAAAGTTTTACAACCGCATTGTCGACCTGATCGACACCTATGAGCCGGATCTCCTCTACTTCGACGACACCATCCTGCCGCTCTATGGGGTAAGCGATGTCGGGCTTCGAATCGCCGCCCACCATTACAACTCCAGCGTTCGCAGGCACGGTGGGCGTCAGGAAGCAGTCCTGAACGGCAAGGGGCTGAACGAGCAGCAGCAGAAATGTCTAGTGCAGGACTTCGAACGTGGCCGGAGCGATCGGGTCGAGCCGCATCCATGGCAGACCGATACTTGCATAGGCGATTGGCACTACCGACGCTCGCTCTACGAAAACCACCAGTATAAGAGTACGGAACAGGTCGTCAAGATGCTCGTGGACATCGTGAGCAAAAACGGCAATCTGCTCCTGAACATACCGGTGCGTGGGGATGGCACTATCGACGAGGACGAGGAGAAATTCCTGCAGGGAATGGCAGCCTGGATGAGCGTCAATAGCGAAGCGATCTACGGCACCCGTCCCTGGAAAATCGCCGGGGAAGGTCCTATTAAGGTGCGCGGCGGGGGCTTTAGCGAAGGCGGAGAAGATCGGCTGACAGAGAAGGACTTCCGCTTCACCACGAAAGGAAACACGCTATACGCTACCGCAATGGGATGGCCGGCGAGCGGAACGTTCACGGTCAGGACACTTGCCTCCGACGCGCCGGGAATCAAGGGAACCGTCTCCAGCGTCCGGCTGCTAGGCTCAAAAGAGAAGGTGAAGTGGACACGCGACGCAACCGGACTCGTGGTGACGCTGCCGGCTCAGAAGCCGGGTGAGCACGCGTACGTCCTTAAGATACAGGGGCTGGATCTGGCCGCGTCGGAGCCTCTTCCGCCGTCCCCATCGGCGGTGCATGCTTCCGCGGACGGGACCATTACCCTCACGCCGGATGAGGCCAGTCTGCAGGGAGCCGTCCGGGTGCAGGGTGGTGCTGTCGCCAATATCGGCTACTGGGACGACCCGAAAGATACCGTCACGTGGAAGGTGCATTTCGATCAGCCCGGCGATTACATTGTTGAGGCGAAAACGTCCGCCGATTACGCGGAGACATCCCTCACCTTAGAGGTGGCGAATGAGGGCACAGTGACCCTTGCCGTTCCGAAAACCGCCGGGTGGGACGATTATAAAACCGTTCATGGAGACACCTTGAAGATCGGCCATGGCGGCGACCTGGTATTGATTGCCCGCGCCGCCGATGGGAAGGCATGGCGCGCTCTAAACCTGGCTTCCATCACGCTCAGGCGGAAGTAAAGGCCGATGCAGATACGCGCGGCTAACTGATCAACTGCTTTACAACATTTCCGTAAACATCGGTGAGCCGGAAGTCGCGCCCCTGATACCGGTACGTCAGGCGCTTGTGGTCGATCCCGAGCTGGTTCAGGATGGTGGCCTGCAGATCATGGATATGCACCGGGTCTTTGGCGACGTTATAACAGTAATCGTCCGACTCGCCAAAGACCGTGCCGCCTTTGAAGCCTCCGCCCGCGACCCACATGCAATAGCAGGACCCCAGGTGGTCGCGGCCATGCCCGGCCGGATTGTTGATGTCGCCCTGCACAAAGACGGTGCGGCCGAACTCTCCACCCCATAAGACGATCGTATCTTCCAGGAGGCCGCGCTGCTTCAGATCCGCGACGAGCGCTGCGGAGGGCTGATCCGTGTCCCGGCACTGGACCTCAAGCTGCGTGCTCAAGTTACCGTGCTGGTCCCAACCGGAGTGCATGATCTGCACAAAGCGCACGCCGCGTTCGATGAGCCGGCGGGCCAGGAGGCAGTTGTGCGCATACGAGCCTTTCCGCTGAACGTCGGGCCCGTACATATCCAGGATGTTGGCCGGCTCTTTCGAGATATCGAGCAGATCCGGCACGCTCGTCTGCATGCGGAACGCCATCTCATACTGGGTGATCCGCGTTTCGATCTCCGGGTCGCCGTAATCGACCATGCGGCGCTTGTTCAGGTCGGCGATGTCGTCCAGCACCCCGCGCCGCAGAGCGCTGGACATTCCAGGCGGGTTCGCGAGGTAGAGCACGGGATCGCCTTCCCCTCGGAATCGCACACCCTGGTATTTCGAAGGCAAAAATCCGCTTCCCCAATAGTAGTCGTAGAAAAGCTGCCCGCAGGTCTTGCCTTTGTCCGTGGAAGTCATCACGCAAAAGGCCGGAAGATCCGACGTCATGCTGCCCAGCCCATACGTCGCCCAAGCGCCCATGCTCGGTCGGCCTGGAATCTGACTGCCGGTAAGAAAATACGTCACGCCGGGGGCGTGGTTGACCGCCTCGGTATGCATCGATTTGATCAGACAGATATCGTCCGCGATCGAGCCGGTGTGGGGCAGCATTTCGGAAAGCATAAGCCCACTTTTCCCGTACTGCTTGAACGGCTTGATCGGCGCGAGGACCGGATGCTTTGCCTGCCCGGCGGTCATGGTGGAAAGCCGGGCTTTCGCCCGCACCGAGTCCGGCACCTGCTGGCCCTGCTTCTCGAATAGCCCCGGTTTGTGATCGAACAGGTCGACATGCGAGGGCGCGCCACCCTGCCAGAGCACGATCACCCGCTTCGCTTTTGGCGGGAAGTGGGGCAGGCCGGAAAGCGGCGGCATGCCCGACGATTTAGGGGCCGTTGCCGCCAGACCTTCCTGCTGGAGCAGGCCCGCGAGCGCGGCCATGCCGATGCCACTGGCGGTGCGGCCAAAGAATTGCCGACGGGAGTGGAGCAGGTCGCGTTCAAAGTAAGGGTTCATGACGGAATGGTCCTATTCGCGGGTCAACGCTTCGTCGAGATTGTAGAT
>JBBRKX010000560.1:0-4436 GCA_038231675.1 Chthonomonadales bacterium
GATAAGAGCGTGCACCGTCCGCGCCGCCGCCCATCGCCGGGCCCGCAGGCACCGGGGCGGCGTCTTCCGCGAACAAACGTGTTACCTCGATGACCGCCGACTTATTCTCGCCCTCCGCCTCGACATGAAAGCTGGACAGGATCGGGGAGACGTTTGCCGCATCCACCGCTCTCTGGATCGCGGTCTTGCCGTCGCCCCGCATGTCGTAGGAAATGCCCCGCAGGAATATCGTATTGTTCCTCCGCGTCCACTGAACGACGCGGTTTCCGACCGGCGTGCCGCCGTACCCTATCCCCGCACCGGTCTGAGCGATCTCGGTCTGCCAGAGCATTTCTTTGCCGAGGAGCGCCGCCGGTATCTCGAAGAAAACCTTGTCCTCGATCCGGTGGACATTGAATAATCCCTTCTCCGAAATCGCGTCCGCAGTGATGACTTCCTTGAAGGGCTTGGGTTGGCCCGGTTTAGGGGCGGGCTTATCGACGGGTTTTATCTCCGGCGCCTTCGGCGCGGCGGGTTTCGGATCGGACGGTTTCGGATCCGGGGCTTTGGGCGCTGGGATCGGTGGTTTTGGAGCAGGCGCCTGGCCGATGACGGGCGCGGACAGGCATGCGACGCCCAGCAGCAGAGGGAGTGTCCGTTGGGTAAACTGGAGAAGCGAGTAAGGCATAATGTCTCCTGGATGAAAGAACTAAAGGATATCGTATCACGTTGGACAACTGGAACACATGTTCCGCACTGGCCTTCGACATTCATTGTGGAAAGATATTCCCCGCTTGCCTCGAAAAGCAAGGGAATTCAAGAGTGACGGTGATTTAGTATACCACGGTGAAAAGTGGGAAACCAATCAAAATACGGGATTAGGGGAAGCGGCTAATTGGGAGGCTTTGACCTGGGTTCCGAAACTGCTGCATTCGATAATTGGATGCTTAATAACCGTCAGTAGAATCGCTTCAATGCGTGGAACGTCTTCTTGTAGAAGGCACTCCCTAAGGGAGCTACGATGAAGGCTGTCTAATTCCTCCAGGTCCTCTTCCGCAGCTTGCTCAAGCTTCTGGATGAGAGCGACGCGCAATTTAGATATGTTAACATCAGGGCGTTCGCCTTCGAATAGTTTTTTGGCTACGATAATATCGGTGAATTTCCAATCGGTGAAATCGGATGTAGCCAGGATGAGTTTCACGTATCCATCAGTCAAATGGCTCTGGCCAATCTCTATTTTAATTTGACAGGATGCAGAGATTGCCACACGCAGAGCTTGGCCGTTCCTTCTGGAGTAAATCGATGTCCTACTTGGGTCACTTCTTCCCTGCTGGCTTATCGTGTCCCCTTATCCGTGGACATGCGCACGTTCAGGCCTCTCCTCTGAGTCTTAGGTCGTTTGCCAGCACCCTCAACCTCCCACGCAAATCCGCCTATCCCCTCATCTTCTAACCATGCCCAGCCTTGCCTCGTTATCCACTCATCCCAGACGCAGAACCCTCACCTCCTAAATCCCCGCTCTCCCTGTATTCCCGAACTGCGTTCGGCGGGAGAGGGGGACTTCGACTGCCTGCTTGCGGCTCGTTCTTGAGTTAGAGCGCTTTTCGCGTTTCTTTTGCGTCCAATCTCCCATTGGCTTGGCCGCACCGCGTTGACGTGTGGCGAGGTGTTTTTATCCCACTTTGCAAACCATTCGCATTGAGCGCTTGGGGCAATGGTGTTGGACGGTTAGAAGGGAATGGGTGTGCAAGGCGCGTGTTGTGTGTTCTAAACCTTTGTAGTTCAGGAGGTGTCAGGAGGGGCCGACATGGCACGCATGCGCGACAACGCGTCTGCCAGCCTCAGCAAGGCGCAACGCCGTCGCAAAACAAAGAAGGAGACCTATCCGATAGTCGGAGCCGCTTGTAGGCTGTCGAAGTCCCTCTCTCCCGCCGAACGCAGTTCGGGAATACAGGGAGAGAGGGATTTAGGGTATGAGGGTGCTGGGAGCTGCGCTAAGCCGAGCAGCGACACCAATCTCCCCTTCCCTGCAGGGAAGGAGAGATTGGTGTCACGGGTGGGATAGGGCTCAGGAAATGATCGACGGAATGGGATCGACGGGCACGACGCCCACCAGTTTCTGGTCCAGACCGTTGTACAGATAGCTCAAACGGTTTGGATCCATGCCCATCTGATGAAGGATCGTGGCGTGGAGGTTCTTGACATGATAGCGATCCTTGGCCGCTTCCATTCCCAGTTCATCCGTTTCGCCCGCAGTCACTCCGCCTTTGATCCCACCACCTGCCATCCACATCGTGTAGCCGTAAGCATTGTGATCGCGACCGTCCCCGGTTCCGTGCGAGGTGCGTCCAAACTCACCCCCACACACCACAAGGGTCGAATCGAGCAGACCACGCTGCTTCAAGTCCGTGAGAAGCGCCGCGATCGGCTTGTCCGTCCGCAGAGCGTTCCGGTTGTGATTCGCGACCAGGTTGCCATGCGCGTCCCAGAAGTTCAGGAAGTCCGTGTCGCCACCACCCGCGTAGAGCTGGACGAACCGCACGCCTTGTTCGACCAGGCGTCGGGCCAACAAACAGCGATAACCAAAGTCCTTGGTCTCCGGTCTATCCATACCGTACATCGCCTTGGTCTGTTCCGTTTCCTTGGTGATGTCGACCGCTTCGGGCGCATGGCTCTGCATCTTATAGGCAAGTTCATAGCTTGCGATCCGCGCCGAAAGGTTGGAGTTATCCGCGCGGGGAGCGCGATGCGTTTCATTCAAATGATCCAGCGAGTCGAGCATATCACGCTGCATTCCCTGGGACATCCCTTCGGGACGGGTCAGATCCAGGATCGGATCGCCTGCGGCGCGCAGCACCGTACCCTGGTAGGCGGCGGACATATATCCGGCGGACCAGTTCTTGGCCCCGGAAATCGGTCCCCCGGTCGTGTCCATCATCACGACATACCCGGGCAAGTTCTGGTTGACGGTGCCAAGACCGTAGTTGACCCACGAACCCAGACTGGGGCTGCCGCTCAAGATTTTGCCGGTGTTCATCTGCAGCATGGCGGAGCCATGGACCGGCGCGTCGGAGTACATGGAGTGAATGAAGGCCATGTCGTCCACATGCTGCCCGACGTTCGGGAAGAGATCGGAGACGAACTTGCCGCACTTGCCGTACTGCTTGAATTTCCAGCGTGGCTCCATCAACTTGAGTTGTGTCGGCACGTTTCCGTTACGGAAACTGCGCACGGTAATGGACTGTCCATCGCGGCCGATGAGATGCGGCTTGTAGTCGAAGGTATCCAGTTGGCTGGGTCCGCCGTACATGAAAAGGAAGATAACGCTTTTCGCCTTCGCGGGAAACATCGGCGGCTTCGGCGCAAGCGGGTTCGCCTGAGCGGTCGCTGCTTTCGCGGGGGCGCCGAAGAATCCGTCCAGGGAAAGCATGCCGGTCATGGCCAGGCCCGTAAAGCCCGCGCCCGCTTCCCACAAAAACTCGCGTCTCGATGTCTTACAGATTCCGCTCATTCCGTTATCTCCCAATTCCCCGCACGGTATGCTTCACGCCGACTGTCGATCCAAACTCTTTGGCGCACCAACTTCCAAAGGTAGCGACCTAATCCAGGTACATAAACTCGTCAAGATTCAAGGCCATGAGGCTAAGGTAATTCTGAGCCTGTTCCGGGGTTGCGCCCCTCTTATTCAACCGCGCCATCAACGCGAGGCATTCGCCGATCTCTTTATCAGTGGGCGTGCGTTGCGTGACCAGCGATAAAAGCCGTTTCGAAAAGACACGTGGGTCTTTGCCGACTTCTTTTCGCACCCGGTCCGCCAGCACGGTTGCCTGTGCATTCGCGAACAAGCCGTTCATCATCCCCAGCGCCTGCGTCGGCTGGGTGGAGGCGAACCGCGTCGGCGTGGTTCGATCGGTTTCCGCGACGTCGAAAGTGGCGAGCATGGGATAGATCAGACCCCGCTTAACGTGGATATAGATGCTGCGCCGGTTCAGATCTTCCGGCTTCATTTTGTCCATATGCCAGTCATCGCCCGGCTTGGCCTGCGAGGCAAACATCTCCTTGGGAACGATGGGATAGATACTTTCGCCGAACATCGTAAGGTTCAGATTGCCGGCAACGGCCAGCATGCTGTCGCGCAGTTCTTCCGCATCCAGACGTCGCATATCGAATCTCCAGAAGAGATCGTTTTGCGGGTCCTTCTTCAGCCCGAGCGGACTCGGTCCGGAAGACTGTCGGTACGCATTGCTTGTAAGGATCATACGGCTGAGCTTTTTGATGCTCCATCCCTGAGCGATAAACTCTTTCGCAAGCCAGTCCAGAAGTTCCGGATGCGTCGGACGCGTGCCCTGAAGGCCGAAGTCGTTGGGAGTGCGCACAATGCCCCGTCCAAAATGGTACTGCCAGATCCGATTGACGATCACGCGCGCGGGCAGCGGATTATCCGGCGCAGTCAACCA
>JBBRKX010000561.1:0-4431 GCA_038231675.1 Chthonomonadales bacterium
ATCATAGGGAGAGAGCTCAACCAGCACTTTATCGCCGGGTAGAATGCGGATATAGTTTTGCCGCATCTTTCCGGAGACATGCGCGAGCACGCTCTTCTTTTGATCGCCCAGCGGGATCTCCACGCGGAACATCGCGTTGGGCAGAGCTTCCGTTATTACGCCCTCGATCTCAATGCCCGCTTCTTTATTGCTATCATCGTCCGGTGAGGGCTGGCGCGGCACCGGTCCGCCGGGTGGGCGGGGCGCCGCGGGAGGACGATTTCCTCCAGGCCTTCTTTGTCCTCCGGCTCCGCCGGGCCGAGGCGGTCCGCCGGGTCTTTTAGGTGGTGGCATTCATTCTCCGTTCGTCAAAATCTCGGCGCCGTCCGGGCCGATTGCGACCGTATGTTCAAAATGCGCGGACAACGCTTTGTCCGCCGTGATAATAGTCCAGCCGTCTTCCAGGACATCGATGTCCTTACGGCCGGCGTTGATCATGGGCTCTATGGCGAAGGTCATGCCGCCCTGAAGCAGAAGCCCTTTACCCCGCGAGCCATAATTAGGAATGTGGATATCACCCTCGTGCATCGAGCGTCCGACGCCATGGCCGTGTAGCTCGCGAACGACCGAGTATCCGTTCGATTCGGCATACCGCTGCACGGCATAGCCGATGTCTCCGGTACGGTTGCCCGTTTTCGCTTGCGCGATACCTTTGAACAACGCTTCCTCGGTGATCCGGAGCAGACGCGCTGCTTGCTCGGAAATGACGCCCACGGGAAAAGTCCAGGCGCTGTCGGCAAGCCAGCCATTCAGCTCGCCGCAGACGTCGATGGTGACAATATCTCCCTCTTTCAAAGCGCGGCGCCCCGGAATGCTATGGACGATCTCTTCATTGACCGAGATACAGGTCCATGCCGGGTAGGGAGGATGGCCGCCTGGCGAGTAGCCAAGGCAGGGCGACGACGCTCCATTCGCGGCGAGCAACGTCATCGCAATATCTTCGAGTGCGCCGGTGGTTACCCCTGGCGCGATGGCTTTCGCGGTTTCATGGATCACCTTGTGGACCAGCCTGCCGGCGGCCCGCATCTTTTCTATTTCCTCGCGGGTCTTCAAATGAGTCATTCTGGCGTACCGCGTTGTTCCTTACTTTGCCTTAATCCATCCAGTGCGGCGATCACCTGGCCGAAGACGGTCTCCGGCTCGGCGGTCGCATCGATTCGCAGCAGCATTCCCCGGCTTTGATAATACTGCTCCAGAGGAGCGGTCTTCTCATGATACACTTCGAGCCGGCGCTGCACTACGCTTGGTTCATCATCTGGCCTGCTTACCAGCTGGCGATGGCAAATATCGCAAATGCCGGCCTGAGCCGGCGGCTGGGTCACCAGATGGTAGGTCGAGCCATCGACCGGGCAGACTCGCCGCCCACTGAAACGCTGTACGATCGCCGAAATCGGAGCCTCGAAGTCCAACACTCCCGTCAGTCTTCTTCCCTGTTCCGCAAGAAGGGCTTCCAGAGCATCGGCCTGAGGCAGGGTTCGTGGAAACCCGTCCAGCAAAAATCCGCTTTCGCAGTCCGGTTCACCGGTTCTCGCGCGTACGGCCGCGATCACCACCTCGTCCGGAACGTACTCGCCCTTATCGATCTTGTAGCGCTGAATCGTCCGGCCTAGCTCCGTCCCGCGAGCGACCGCATCCCGAAACATGGCTCCGGTCGAAATGGCGGGCGTACCATAGTGCATGGCGATACGCGCCCCTTGCGTTCCTTTGCCGACCCCGGGTGGGCCCAGCAGCACCAGTATCATTCGCACATATCCTGTCAAGGGCCCGGTGTGGGTCGCGTATAGGCCTCAATAGTAAGGGAAAGCGGCGGTGTCCAGCCTGGACCGAGGTCGCCGCCACTCCCCTATGACCTAGCGTCCTTCTTTGATGAAGCCTTCGTAGTTCCTCATCAGCAATTGCGCTTCCACCGCCTGCATGGTTTCGATGGCGACGCCGACGACGATAAGGAGCGATGTTCCTCCGATAAGAGTGAAGCTCGCAAATCCCGTCAGCGAAGGCACGATATACTGCACCACCGCGACCAGGGCAAGAAATACCGCGCCCGCCAGAGTGATTCGTGAGATAACCCGCTCCAGATAGTCATACGTCGGCTTGCCGGGCCGAATGCCCGGAATATAATTCCCGTATTTCTTCAGGTTATCCGACATCTCCTGAACGTTCATGACGATCGCGGTATAGAAGTACGTGAATACGACGACCAGCAACGCATAGAACAGGGTCGACAGCACGTTGGAGCCAGGATTGAAGTACATCGCGTGCTCCTTCAACCAGACTAGCGGACCTGTCTTAGCGGGAACCGCGTTCAGGATGGTCGCAGGGAACAACATCAGCGAAATAGCGAAGATAATCGGGATAACGCCCGCTGTATTCACCTTGATCGGCAGGAAGGAAGACCCAGCCTGAGATTGGCGCATTCCAATCACGCGCTTTGCGTGCTGGATAGGAATGCGTCGCGTTCCTTGCGTGATGTAGACGATGGCGAACACCGTCGCGACAAAGAAAGCGATCAGGATGATCACGTTAAACCATGGCACGTTCCCGGAACTGACCTGCGAGCTGATGAGTTGGATCTGGAATGGCAGGCTAAGGAGAATTCCGGCAAAGATGATCAACGATACCCCGTTGCCAACCCCTTTTTCCGTGACCTGTTCGCCTAACCAGAGAAGAAAGGAGGAGCCCGCGGTCAGAGTGACGCACACGGTCAGCCGTGTGAACAACGTCATATGCGCGCCGCTCTGCGAAAAGATGAAGGTCATGCCGAACGATTGTACGAATGCCAGCGCCACCGTGAGATAACGCGTGATCTTCGCAATCTGTTTACGGCCCGACTCTCCCTCTTTAGAAAGCGCATCCAGGCTCGGCACCGCAATCGTCATCATCTGCATGATGATGGAGGCATTGATGTAGGGTCCGATTCCCATGGCGAAGATCGACATACGCCGCAGTGCGCCGCCCGAGAATACATCGACCAGCCCCAGCACACCGCCGCCGTTGCTCCCAAGGAGTTTGGCCAGGGCATGGTGGTCCACGCCTGGGACCGGAATATGGGCTCCCATGGCGAAGACAAGGAGCATTCCCAGCACAAATAGGATACGCCGTTTCAGCTCCGGGATGGCGATCGCTCTTTGTAGGGCTTCCAGCATGGCTTAGTGCCTTCCTGAAACCAGGGTCTCGACGGTGCCGCCGGCAGCCTGCAGTTTTTCCGTGGCGCTCTTGCTGAACTTATGGGCGCGAACGATCAATTTCTTGGTCAACTCGCCATCGCCCAATATCTTGAGGCCGTCATGAATGTCGCGGAGAATGCCACGCGCGATCAGGATCTCGGGAGATACTTCCGCTCCCGCTTCGAAGCGGTCCTCCAGGACTTCCAGGTTCACGAGCGCATAATACTTCTTATTGACCGGCTTGAAGCCGCGGATCTGCGGGAGACGCCGATGGAGAGGGGTCTGGCCGCCTTCCAGGTTCGGGTTCACCTGACCGCGCGCTTTGGCGCCTTTGTGACCCCGGGTCGACGTTTTACCGTGTCCCGAGCCCATTCCGCGTCCGAGACGCTTGCGACGATGGGTCGAGCCCGCCGCCGGCTGTAAATTATGAATTCCGATTGACATTGTTCGTCTCTTCTTTGCTCGGCAACGGTCCACGCCGCTGCCGCGAAGCGAGCCCGCGTCTTTTTAGAGCGGGGCTCTAGTCATTCCATGCCCGACGATCACGCGCTATTCGGCGCTCTCCGCCGTTTCCACCACCACCATATGCCGGACTTTGTGGATCATTCCCCGAATAACGGGGGTGTCCTCCTGAACCACGCTCTGGCGGAGTTTTCGAAGTCCCAGGCCGCGAACGGTATCGCGCTGTGACTGCTCGTAACCGATCGGGCTGCGAAGCAGGGTGATCTTCAGTTTAGCCATGTACGGGACCCTCCTCGAGTTTGCGCATCCATGGAGCGAGCAACTCAACGGTCGTGGAGCGTAGTCGCGCAACGTCTTCAACGCGCTTGAGGCGCTTCAGCGCCGAAACGGTCGCCCACGCGAGATTAAGCGCGTTTGCGGAGCCCAGAGACTTTCCGAGGACGTCATGAACGCCCGCCAGCTCCAGGATCGTACGCATGCTGCTTCCCGCAACGATGCCGGTTCCGGCCGAGGCCGGCCGCAGCATCACTTCGGAAGCGCCTTCGCTGTAGAAAATTTCGTGCGGAAGCGTGCCGTCGACGAGAGGCACTTCGATAATGTTTTTCTTTGCCGCCTCGACGCCTTTTCGGATCGCGTCCGGAATGGCGCGCGCTTTGCCCAGACCGGCGCCCACATGGCCGTTGCGGTCGCCGACGATAACCAGCGCGCTCCAGCTCATGTTGCGTCCGCCCTTGGTTGTCTTCTGGCACTTGTTGGTGCGGACGAC
>JBBRKX010000562.1:0-4414 GCA_038231675.1 Chthonomonadales bacterium
GAGGAGTCGCAAGGGCTGCAGATCGCCCAGGCGCTGCTGGATCGCGGCATACCCGTGAACGTGTACGACCCGCTTGCCATGAGCAACGCGCGACGCGCATTATCGGGAATGGTCTCTTACGCAATCGGCATGCATGACTGCGCGCAGGCAAGCGATGTGATCCTGATCACGACTCCCTGGCCGGAATTTAAGAACCTGGAGCCGGCGATATTGGAGCGAAACGGGACGCGCCGGGTCATCATCGACTGCTGGCGTTTGCTGGACCGCTCCCGGATGGAAGTGTACGTGGACTATGTGCCCCTCGGAGTCGGCATGGGAACGTCCCAGACCGAGGCGGCAGTCGCGGTCTCCCGCCCCGTCTTCGAACAGGCAGCCTGAGTACAGCAAGAGGAGTTTACCGGAATGATAGTGCTTGGCATCAATGGCATAAACGATCTGTTCCATGACGCGTCCGCCACCCTTGTGGTGGATGGGCAGATCGTCGCTTCCGTCGAAGAAGAGCGCTTCAACCGGCGAAAGCACTCCAACGGCATCCCGTTCGAGGCAATTCGGTTTTGTCTGAAGAAGGCCGGCATCGCCTTCACGGATATCGACCACATCGGCTACTACCTGGACCCGTCCGTCCTGAAACAGACCTTTGTGGACGATGTCGTGACACGCTACGGCTGCCCACCCGATCGAATCCAGTACTATGGCGATGCGGCCGCCCGCATCGCCGCCGTCAACAGCAAACTGGCCGAAGCTTTTCCCTTTGCCGCGAAGACCAGATTTCATTTTCTGAACCATCACCTCGCGCACGCCGCATCGGCCTACTACCTATCCGGGTTTTCGGAAGCGGCCGTGCTGACGATCGATGGGTCGGGGGATCGCGAAACCAGCACCCTCTACTATGGTCAGGGCGCGGACCTGAAAAAGGTCCGAGACTTTCTGATCTATCCGGAATCGCTGGGCTACGTATACACCGTCTTTGCTAACCATCTCGCGCTGGGCTGGATCGAAGGGGCGGGCAAGCTGATGGGTCTCGCCGGGTTCGGCAAAGCGGACACGACCTTGCTGGAAGATATTATCCAGCTTCATCCCGATCCGGCGCGCCCGGTGACGATCGACATGTCTTTCTTCGATTATCATATCGGAGGCAGCGGCTTCAGCGAAAAGGGACAGGCGCGGTTCGGTGCTCCACGCACACAGGACCAGCCCCTGAGCGCGGTTCACTTCGGTCTGGCCGCTTCCGTACAGGCGATGCTGGAGAAGGCGATTCTGCACATCCTCGCCGTCGTCAAGCAGGAGCTTCCGCATACCAAAAATCTTTGCTTCTCCGGCGGCGTCGCGCTCAACGTATGCGCCAACCGGCGAATCCTGGACAGCGCCCAATTCGACGGCTTCTTCGTTCCGCCCGCCGCATACGACGGCGGCACCTCCCTGGGGTGCGCGCTTCATCTCAATACCCTTTATACCGGGCAGAGCGACTACACCTTCGATCCGTACACCGGACCGCATATCACGGAAGAGTACGATGTGAAAACGGCGCTCTGCCAGTTTGTTGACGAGATCCGTTGGGAGCAGATGTCGGAAGCATTGCTGTGTGAAAAGGCCGCCGGCTATATCGCGGAAAACAAGATCATCGCCTGGGCGCAGGGGCGCATGGAAAGCGGCCCGCGCGCACTGGGAAACCGCAGCATCCTCACCAATGCGGCGAACCCGGACGCAAAAATGGCGCTGAATACCCGTGTCAAGAAGCGGGAAGAGTTCCGTCCGTACGCATCCTCCGTGCTGGAAGAAGAAGCGGACAAATGGTTCGACATCGCGCGAAGCCCGCATATGCTGCTGGAAGCGCACGTGCTGGAGGAAAAGCAGAGGCTGATTCCCGGCGTCGTTCATGTCGATGGCACTTCGCGACCTCAAACGGTGACACGGGCGGCAAATCCGCGTTATTACCGTCTGATCCAAACCTTCCATGCGCTCACCGGCATTCCGATGGTGCTGAACACCTCTTTCAATAAGCATGGGGAGCCCATCGTCAATACGCCCGAGGAGGCGATCAAGGTTCTGCTGGAAACCGACCTCGACGCGCTGTTTTTAGGCAATTACCATATTACGCGCCGCTGACGCAGTGCCGAAAAAACGTGAGGATGAATCCCATGGACGACTCAAATCAGTTTTCGGACGCCAGGCCGCAAACCTCTCCCAATACCGAAAGCAGGACACGAACGATGCTCTCCGAGACTAGCCTGAAACTGGAAAACAATATGCCTCTGTCAGACGCTCACATCCAAAAGGCGGAGCGCGCACCCTGGTCCGCTGCGGATCCGCTCTTCGAATCCTTCGACGCCAACTATGCCATGACGATCAACAAGGCCCGTCAGGACCACCTGGCATCCTTGGGTCTCGACCTTGCGGGACGTTCGGTTCTTGAAGTAGGCGAGGGCGTTGGATGGCTCACAGGTTTCTTCGAGAAACTCGGCTGCGCCGTCCTCTCCACCGACGCGCGGCAGGAGAATGTAACGGAAACGCTGCGCCGCTATCCCCACCGCCAGGGGCGTGTGCACGTGGCCGATCTCAGCGTTCCCGGCAGTCACAGCCGGTTCGGCTCGTTCGATGTAGTCTGCGCATACGGCATTCTCTATCATCTGGTCGATCCTGAGTTGTGCATTCGAGAGCTTGCGACGTCCTGCCGGGAAACATTTCTGCTGGAGACCTGTGTTTCTCCCATAGACAATGGCGCGGTTAACCTTCTGGAGGAAAACGCAAACTATCCGAATCAGGCGATGCATGGCGTCGGCTGCCGTCCGGGGCGCGATTGGGTGCTTTCCACGCTGCGTAAATATTTCCCCTATGTCTATCTAGCCGCCAAACAACCGGACGAGGAAAACTTCCCCCTGTCGTGGCCGGCGACGATGCGGGAAGAGCAGCGTGTCGTGCGGGCGGTATTTGTCGCCTCGCGCACCCCTCTGAATCTTCCGGGTCTTTCTTCCGAACTGCTCACTACGCAAGAGCGCCTTGGGCGAGATCAAACGGCGAACGCGCAGGATATCTCCGTCGTGACCGGTCTGCGTGAAAAGTGGCGCGAACTTCCTACCTTACGCGAAGGCCGTAACTTCAGCGCCGACATGCTTACGTGGCCAGATGAAACCCTCCTGGAGTATTGGGAAGGGTGTAAACGCGAGACCGACGCCACCAATGTGCGCGGATGGTTTCAGGAGCAGTATCAAGATGCATTCGCCGGAAAGCGGATTGCGGACATCGGGCCAGGCATCGGAATCGATGGGATCCACTTTGCCCAGCATGGCGCGCACGTCACCTTTGTCGACATCGTTCAGGACAACCTGAAGCTGCTCGCACGCATCTGCAAATTGAAGGGTATCGACGCAAGTTTTTACTATATCGACGACTTTTTTAACTTCCATTTCGAAGCGCCCTTCGACACCCTGATGTTCATCGGCTCGATGCACAATGCTCCTTTCGAATTCAGCCGCCGCCAGGCGCGGGCGATGACGCCTTTCCTCAATGCGGGCGGTCAGCTTTTGATGCTGGCGTACCCCAAAGAGCGCTATGACGCCATGGACGCGAAAGACTTCGCCGAATTCGGGCGACGCTGCGACGGCGACCGAACTCCCTGGTGCGAGTGGTACGACGACGACAAAATCAAAGCGCTGTTCGGTCCGCAATTCAAGTTGAACTGGAGCAAGAACTTCGGCCATGTCGAAGACTTCGAATTCAACTGGTTCGACCTCACCAAGGTTACTTCGGAAGAACTTCCCGAGGACGATGCCGCCTGGGCCATGTACGACATCGCCCCTGCCGCGCCGGTTGTGCGGCCGATCGTTCCGGCCCCCGTCATCACGGTGAGTCCGGCGCCGGACATGGCTCCGCGGAAGTATCTGAGCATTGTCGTCACCGCGCGTAACGACAACCATGGCGGCAATATGCTGCATCGCATGCAGGTCTTCCTGGATGGGCTCGTGGCGCAGTGCCGAAAGTTCAATCTGGATGCGGAGCTCATTATCGTGGAGTGGAACCCGGTCGCCGGGCTCCCCGGGTTGTCCGACGTCCTCCGCCTGCCCGTGGATTCGGGACCGCTTACCATCCGTTTCATCGAGTTCCCCCCGGAACTGCACAATCAGATCGGAAACTCGGACAAGATCCCGCTCTATCAGATGATCGGCAAAAACGTCGGGATCCGGCGTGCGACGGGCCGCTTTGTGCTGGCCACGAATATCGACGTCCTGTTTTCCGATGAGCTGATGTGGTTCCTCGCCGCACGGCAGCTAGACCCGACCTGCTTCTACCGTATCGCCCGGTACGACTCACGCAATACGACGATTCCGACGAATTTGAGCATTGAAGAGCAATTAGAATTCTGCCGTCGGGATCTGATCCGGGTTCAGGGGCTGGATTCTACTTATCTCGTGGAAAA
>JBBRKX010000563.1:0-4409 GCA_038231675.1 Chthonomonadales bacterium
CCGCCTCCGACCACCACGACATCGGCTAGCTCAAGCATGATCGGCGGATATTTGCGCGTACGCTCGGGTGCGAGCGGTTGAGGAGGAATGCGGCGTTACAGGGAAAGTGCGGGGAAATCATTGCTCCAGCCACTCCGCGATGGTGGATCGGGATCGATCCGGAGCGTCCGCATGGGAGGCATCGATAACTACCACCCGCGCGGAAGGGCCGGCTAGCGCCGCGAGGGATTCCACACGACTGACCGACACCAGCACATCCTGACGCGCGGCGATAAAAAGCGCGGGGGTATCTCCGATATCACGCGCCGCGAGCACCATCGAATCGAGTTCCGCGATCAGCAATTTCGGCGACGACCCGACTATGTAATCCGAACGTTGGGCGAGCATGGTTCGGCCGATGGGATCTTCGAAACCACGGGATGGCTCGACGCCCGCGCACAGGAGCACAATTCCACGGATCCCTTTGTCAACCGCATCGCCAGACGCTTTCCGCTCCCATGCGGCGACTTGAAGCGCGGCGACCGCTCCGAGCGAATGACCTACCAACACGATCTTATGCGCGTGCGAATGCAGGCGAAGCCACTGCAGCGCGGCGCGGAGGTTTTCGGCGGCCTGCGCCATGCTTTCCAGTGCGCCTCCGGTGGCTCCTAGCTTGTGTCCGACGAAATCGAACGTCAGCCCCTCCCATCCTCGGATCGCAAGGTAGCTCGCCAGTCCGTCAAAACTGTATTTGCCGGCCGTGAAGCCATGCGCAAACACCAGCGCGGTGGAGCGGACCTCGCCGTCCGGCAGATATCGGAGCGCCGCAAGCTCCACATCTCCCGCGGAAATCCGGACCGATTCAAGCTTCATCGGGCGCAACGCGTTTCCCCGCTTTCGCCTTCGACGCTGACCGCCGGGCGACCATGGATCGCGCCTCTTCCCGCATGGCCTGGTTCCTCCGGAGCGACACAACCACCAAAAACACACAGCATAGGACAAACCAGTCGCCCAGGCGCGTGTAGATCGTTCGCCCTGCCAGTAAGCGAACGGTCCCCACGAGAAACGTCTGCTTGTGGAGTGGCGCTTGCTGGAGGATCCGGCCGTCGCTATCGATCAAACAGGTGATGCCGTTCGTGGTGGAACGCACGACATCACGGCGATTCTCCACCGCACGAAAGATCACGGCCGCAAGGTGCTGCTCCATCGCGGCGTCACTCATAAACCAGGCGTCATTGCTCTGCGTCACAAGGAGGTTAGCGCCGTTGCGGGCCATCGTGCGCGCATAACCGGGGTACATCGCCTCATAGCAGATGAACGGACCGACGGACACTTTGCCCACGGAGCGATCTCGATATTCCAGCGGCTGCACACTTGTCCCGGGAGTGACATCGTTAGGAAAGAAATGATATGCCTCATCCAGGAACGAGGGAAGCAAGTCGCGCAGGGGAAGGAATTCGCCGAACGGAACCAGTTGAATCTTATCGTACCTGCCCGGACGCGCGGTATAGGGTGGAAAGAGAAGAGACGCATTTGCCTCGGTACGGTGGCTGGCATCGGCGATCCGTGATCCGATAATCACCGCAGCGCCATAATCCTCAGCAAGTTTTGTGAGCGCCAATCGCGTAACGCCCGTATTCAGGGCATCGCCCGGCGCAGCCGATTCAGACCAGACATACAATGCGGGGGGCGGCGTCTGCTTCGCGGCGGCCTGTGCCGTCAGGTCCGGAAAGGTCTTCAATTCTTGTTGAAACGATTCCGCTGTCTCCGTCATGCCGAAATTGCTTTGCATGGCGGCGACTTGAAACGGCTTTCCGCCCTCCGGCAGACTCATCCGCGCAATGCCGTAGAGCAGGATCAAGAAGGAAGCGGTGAGGGTGGCCCAGAGCCAGCGCGAACTTTCGGGCTCCCTGCGCCGCTGCCAACATATCGCGGCGGCGATGTTTACCAGCATCAAAAGAAAACTGATTCCGTACGCGCCGGTGATATCGGCAAGCTGAATGATGGGCAGAAAGTGCGCCTGGGTATAACTTAGCTGCGCCCAGGGCATCGTCAAGCGGCCGAACGTCCGCATCCATTCCATCACGACCCATGCGGCCGCAAGCCCCGTCAGCCGCCACCCGCCGTCCAGCTTGCGCCAGAGCCACCAGGCAAAACCGCCCCAGATTCCAAAAAAGAGAGACAGGATCAGCGTGAGGCCGAACCAGGCCGCCCAGCCCAGCAGAGGACTGGCTTCGGTCTGCGAAGCCTGCATCCAACCTGAGATCGTCAGTCCGACCCAGTACCAGACCGCGCCAAGGTAGGCCCAGCCAAAAACGTATCCGCGCCAGAACGCCTGCCGCAAGCGGACGGCCCGCGTGACGCTCAGAACCAGCGGCGCGAGCGCAACCCAGGCCAGCGGCCAGAGCTTGAAAGGCGGGCATGCCAGCCACAGCAAAAAGCCTGCGAGCAATGCGAGCCGAAGGCCGTTGGAGGGTGGTTTGGATGCGATGGGTTGCGAAGGTTGCGGCCGATACGCCGCTTCGGTTATAATGGGGTTTGTTCGTGACACGCTTATGTTGTACCCGAAAGGACCGTATGTTGACAAATATTGGCGCGGAAAAGCAAGGCTTACAACCGCATCGCGGATGGACGGCGAAAGTTGTGGTCGTGGTCATGCTGGGTCTGTTCGCCCAATCGCTTGGATGCGCGCATGTCCCTCCAGGAGACAATACGCCTTCCGGCCGGCGTCTTCGCGTCATAATGACCTTCCGAGGCGCGATCGATCCGACCTCTCGCAATCTCTACTACTTCTGTATTAACAAAGCCGACGCCGCCGGAAATCCAAGCGACGTGGGCGAACAAAACGCCCCCGGTCCCATCCCTGTCGGCGGGCCGATTTCAGGGCAAACGTACGGCAACGGCTTTGCAACGGGGTCCATGCAAGGCAAATACGGTTTTACGGACTTTGTGCTATTCAGCACTAACCAGTATTCAGGCGGCGCCCAGGATGGTTTCGCAATCTACCATGTCTTCCCCCCCCCGTCAACGGGCGGATCGGACAACCCATCGAACTTCCGTTTAACCGGCGTGCCCATTGCGCGCGTTCCGCCGACCAGTAGCATTCCCAACACGATCCAGTTCGAGATCGATCTTACTCAAATTATTCGTAACCCGGATGGAAGCGCGCAGGACCTGACCCAGGCGGTCAATCTCGCGAACGCGATTCGTTACCTCCAGGTCAATATCATCGCGACGAACATCGCGCCCACCGAGCCTCAGACCGCGGTAAACAAGATGTTCGACTCCTTTGGAGACAACCGGACGACGTCGTATAATTTCCTGACGTTGAACTTCCAGAACACGCACTGGGATTCTGGTCAAGCGGGCTCGACCTTCGAGCCGACAGACCCCGATGTCTTTCCGTTCAGCGGGACAATCGATCCTTCTCTCGACCTGGTCAGCTGGAGCATCGACCTCGTGCGTAATTGATCCGAACGCCTCCAAGATTCACTCGGTATTCCATCCGCCGTCGATCGTGAGCGAGGCGCCCGTGACAAAGACGGATGCGGGCGAGCAAAGGAATACGATGGCTCCGCCGAGCTCTTCGGGCTGCCCCCATCGCCCGATGGGGAGCTTCGCAAGGAATGCCTGGTAGGCCGGCGGATCGTTCATCAGCACCTGGTTCATGGGGGTCTCGAACGGTCCGGGACAAAGACAGTTTACGGTCACGCCGTGCTTCGCGCCTTCCAACGCAAGCGTTCGCGCCAGACCAAGCAGCCCCGACTTGGCGGAGGCATAGGCCGCTCGCCCTCCGATCGCCGTGAAGGATTGCGTGGATCCCATCATGACGATGCGTCCCCATCCACGCTCCATCATGCCGGGCAGGAATGCCTGCGAACATAGAAAAGAGCCTTTCAGGCTGATGTCCACGACCGCGTCCCAATCCTCCTCCGTCAGCTGAGGAGCCGGCTTTCGAATATTGATCCCCGCGTTATTGACGAGAATATCGACGGGTCCAAACGTGTTGCGGCATTCGAGCGCCATCTTCACCACCGAGGCGCGGTCGGCCACATCGACCTCGAAGCCCTTTACGCGTCTCCCGGTCGATGCGGCAATGGCCTCGGCGGCGGCCCGCGCTTCCTCTCCATGCCGGCTGCAGATCGCAATGTCCGCTCCGGCTTCCGCAAGAGCGGTCGCCATGGCGTTTCCCAACCCCTTGCTTCCACCGGTCACCAATGCGATTTTCCCATCCAGTCGAAATTTATCCATCACCGACATAATTTCTGTTCCTCTTCTCTCCAGCGGTCAAGCGGTCCACAACTATTCTCGCGCGTTTTGTTAGCAACAACCGATGGTTTGTCCTCCATGATTCTGAAATGCCGGGATATATTATGGCTTTGCTGTCTGTTCCAGCGTATGCGGTAAGATGAGGGGTAGGCGGAGCACAA
>JBBRKX010000564.1:0-4404 GCA_038231675.1 Chthonomonadales bacterium
AAAAGACTTGACACATTCCGCATCAGCATCCTTTACGGCAGCATCAGCATGGTGGGCCAGGAGAAACCGAACATCAGAGATAGTCCCATAGGCAACGGCCTCCATCAACGCTGTCGCGCCCGTGTTGGGTTCCCGTGCGTTAATGTCTGCACCTCTGTCTAGCATCGCCTTAAGAATACTGGCATTGACGCCCCGAGCCGCCGCCGCTACCAACAATGGAATATGTTCTTGGTCCTCCGTATAGACTAATGTTGCACCGTATCGGATGAGTAATACGGAGGATGCGTCGGCCGATGCTCTATCCCTCGTCAGTAGAGAACAGTACAGAGGAGAATAATTATCTGGGTCATGGAGGTTTGGATCTGCCCCATGTTCCAACAAGGCTTTTACAATACTGCTGCCGTTGACGCCGAGAAAGAAGTCATCCTCGCGACGTACGCTTACAACTTCCTCAAGCGCGGTCGGAGCCCACTTCTGGTTGATCTGATGCCGGCCACGCAGCAGGTCACTGCATATACGCCAGAACGGGCGTGTGTCTATCGGTAAGTCCGTCAGATCCCGTGCATTGGCATTCGCCCCCTCATTGAGCAGACGAGCAACACCAGGCACATCATCTTTCTTGATGGCCGCTATCAAGGCCCGGTCCTTCGCTTCTTGCTGCAGTCCCCGGGCGACCGGCAGTACGACTAGCCCGCTGATAATCAGCAAGGCAGCCAGGCCAAAAAGCATAGTTTTCAGCCGAGAACGTTTCATTGTGAAGCCCTTACCGCCGTCGCGAACGAGGATTGCGAAGATGGGGCGTACGGCGTTTCTCCTGAGCAGGCTGTGTTGTCGGCTGCTTAGTTAAAGGCGACTCACTTGGGCTGCCCCTCTTTAGCAAATCTGCAAACGATATACGCTCTTTTGGTTCATCGCTCTCAGCCACTTCCACAATCCGGATTGTGATGGTATCCCCGGGTTGTAAGGTCTCTGCGATCCACGTCAAATAATCGCCATTTTCCGCCTGGTCGGACACTGCTCCATTGACACCGAAATGCAGCGTTTCACCTTCTGCAAGTCGTGTATAAGATAAAATCGCTGATATAACCCCCAAAGGAAGAAGACCCGCCGTACAAACTTTTTCTCCGTTGATACTTACCTCAAATGCTATCATCGACCTCTCCGTTCCCTAGATAGATCATGCTTAAACAGACGTGAGCTCGATCCTGCACATCTACGACAGCAACGGCGGCGAGCTTCCTGCAGGAACGGCATGTGCGCCGCTCGATGTGTGGCGCTTCGGGACTTAACGGGCTCCGGCCTGGCGGAGAAGGTAGATGACCTGTCTATAATAGCTCAAAGTGGCCTTGTCGATGTCGGTATGGTTGGCGTAGTCGCTGGCAATATGCAATGCCGTGTTTCCATCATTATCCTTTATCGCCACGTTAGCATGGTAGGCCAATAAGAGCAGAACATTGGAGGCGTCTGCGGAGGAAACGGCGTCTATTAATGCCGTCTTACCGTCTGCAGGCAATTGAGCATTGATGTTTGCGCCCCTGTCTAGCATCGCCTTGAGAATACTCGGGTCGGCATGCCATCCAGCCGCATATGGCAGTAAAGAATACCGTTTGCCATCATCCGTTGTGAATAATTGTGCACCGTGCTGGATCAGCAATAGCGCTGATCTGGTATGGCTGAAAAGAAGGGTGTACCAGAGCGACGATCGACCTTCACTAGCTGGTATGTTTGGATCTGCGCCATGTTCCAGTAATGCCTGCATGATCCGGACTTTAGATTCAGACTCGGGCGTGACTATAAGAGAAATAGCGCCCGCCCTCGTTATAACGCCTTCAGGCGGCGGAGACCTGTCGGGTGCTGACACCCCTATGAGCAGCGCGGTCCGAGCCAACGTTTCGCTCTGCCGGTGCCGCCCCCGAAGCATATCCCAACACACTCGCCAAAAAGGGCGAGTATCCCTCGGCAGATCCCGCGCATTGGCATTGGCACCTTCATTCAGCAGGCGGACAACGGCAGGAGCATTATCCCGCTTTACAGCCGCGATCAAACCCTGATCCTTCCTCTCTTGCCGCAACTCCCGCACAACCGGCAGCGCGGCCAGCCCAGCGATAAGCAGCAGGGCAGCTAGGCCAATAAGCACAGGTTTCAGCCGAGAACGTTTCATGGAAGTTCCTTCGGGCCAGGGCAGGCGATCTCCTGTAAGTGGTAGGCATGGCGCTATGGCCCTGATGAGGCCCGAACCAGTTCTTCGGCGGGCGTCTCCTGTCCCTGACTGGCCGCACGCAACAGAACAGACTGCTGTTCCAGAGTGAGTTCCACAGAAGCGCGTACCAGGGTTTCTTCGGCAGGGAGGTCGGCAGCATTGGTGCGTGTAAGGGGAATACCGGCATCTATCTGCTTGGCCTCTTTGATTGTTCGTATGCCTGCAAAGAAAAGAAGAGCATGCCGGTGACGAATATGGCCGTCAGAGGAAGATGCCTGCTCTCAGCCTGTGCGTTTCCTCCCTCACGAGGTATTACCACGACCAAGATAAAGAAGCTAATCAACAAGAAGAACAGCAGCAGTAGCCCAACAGAAGACAGTCCCGTCTTCTTACTCAGTCTTCCGACATACTCACCCTTGCTCACGATCCGCTTTCCTGTCTTCTTCGGCTCCACGTTCGGCTCCCTTCCGCAGTGAAAGGTCTTGGCTCCTCAATCCATATCTGCTATGGCTTCACGTCGGGCCAACGCCGGACGCAACTCGAAGCGGATACCATTATCACCTAAATACAGACCGGTATGATCGTTTTCGCCTATCCAGATAGGCATGGGAATGCCCTCAGGAAACGCGGTGCAGTTCTTGCTGCCAGGACCGATGTGCATGCACCGGCAACATATGCTGCTATAATCGGGGATCTGATCGCCCGTAACTATCATTTGTCGTATGTAGTGCCTCGCATTGTATTCCATGATCGCCTGGGGTAAGGCTGGGTGTGACCGTTTACCACCCCCGTAATAGATGGGCACGGGAATACCATCGGGGAAGCGCTGGGCGCCGAAGACTCGGCGCGGGTGCTGATTGGCAAACGCTTTCAAGTATTTCAGAGTTTCAAGCCAGCCGTCAACATCGGACAAGCTATAGGCTTCTCACATGGGCGATGTCCGAAAGGAATATATCTATTTTTTTGAGGAACTCAAGGAGGTCCGTTCCTTCAAGATCCCTGCTGGGGGTCGCTCGAGCGAGTTCAGCATCGCGTCTTTTTGGATTGAAACCCAATTGCTTCTGGACGGACGTATGGTGCTCAATTTCCGTCAGGCCCGCTGGAACTCTTTGTCCAAACACTTGCTTGTAAGCACTCAGAGGGAAATAATTCTCGATGGCGTATCTGGATAGCTGGCAATAGGGAACATCCATCTCATTACATTGGCTGAGGAATTGTTCTCTATGCTCACTGCTTTCGTAATCTTGATCCACCAGTGCAAAAAGCGGGAATCCCTTCAACGCGGCCAAGTCGTAGTGCGCCATGCTGTCGCCGCAGAGCAGCAAGTAATTAACGGAGTAATTTGAATTTCCGATGAGTCTGGGCAAGAACTCTTCAAGAATGTGCCTATCCGTAATTCCTTCCACTAATATTACCACGTCACTCGTCAAGCTATCGGTTACCCTATAACCTAGATCATCCAGGATTTTTGCGGCGTCCGTCTTATCGCTAACATTGATCTGCCCATCGAATGACGTGAAAAATACCCTGTCTACCAACCGGTTGTCTAAGAATACGTTAGAGTGCGTGGCGAAAAAATACTGCTTATCAGTTTTCTCGCGTAAATATTTTAGGAGACGACGCTGAAGGTCGGGATGCAGGTGGTTCTCTGGTTCCTCTATCAAAACTACCGGAACGTCGTCATATACCGCAAAATATAGAATATAGAGTAGTTCCATCATGCCCATGCCACAGCTAGGGGCGGGCAGGAAGTCGATCGGCTTCGTCTTGACATGCAGAACCACATTATTCAACTCAGTGTAAACATCGAACTCTGCGCCTCCAGTGATTTCGGTGAAAGCTGTGCATAGTGTCTTAAACTTCCGATTCTGGATAGTCGACGCAGCCTTGGTTTTTGCGCCAAAGATGGCGCTTACTACCCCATCACCGTTGGGGGCTACTGCCGCGTGGGAGTTGTAAGAAGTGTGGGTCTGGAGTGATCGCTTGGCGGGCAGGAGAATGGTGGCAGAATCTTGCGAATTCAGATGCCGAATAAGTAGCTCATTAAGAGCTGATGCATCAATCTCTAGTTTCCGGTAAAATCATGTAGACATAGAACTGCTTGTCGTTTCGTTGCGGTCGAAGAGGAGTGACATCGGAGCCCCGTTTCCGTAGAGAAAGGTGTTAAATCATAACCTGCGGAGGAGTCCGATGTCATCTCTTCT
>JBBRKX010000565.1:0-4401 GCA_038231675.1 Chthonomonadales bacterium
AAGTCGAGAATTGAGGAGATCATTGAAGGAGACAAGGCATCGAAACTGGATGGCGCGCCGTACAGCGGGCGTGATGGCCGCCGCCACCGTCGGGCTCGGCGCTCTAACAGGCTGCCATATCGACATGTGGATCCAGCCCAAGGATAAACCGGGAACGGAAAGCACGTTCTTCGTGGATGGTCAGGGCTCGCGTCCCTTGCTCCCGCACACCGTGGCGGCAACGGAAGCGCGTACACAAGACCCTTTCTACAACGAGACTCGTACCGATAACCCGTTCTTCACGGGATATGCCGACGGCACGCACCCGACCATGGTGAAGGGCAAAAACGAGGGTGGAACGCTTGTGACCACCTTGCCATTTAAAGTAACGCACGAAGTGCTGGAAAGAGGCCAGGATCGGTTCAACATTTACTGTTCGCCCTGTCATGGGCGACAGGGCAATGGGCAGGGAATGATCGCGATGCGCGGTTTTTCTCAGCGGCGCCCTCCGGCTTCCTATGACACCGATCGCTTGCGAAAAATGCCGATCGGACACTTCTTCGATGTGATCACCAACGGATACGGCGCCATGTACAGCTATGCCGCCCGAATCGAGCCAAGAGATCGCTGGGCGATCGTCTCTTATATCCGCGTGCTGCAGGAAAGCCGGCACGCAAGCACCGGAGATCTTTCCACGAACGATGTCCGGCAGCTGAATAAGTCGGCATCGGAAACGGTGGAAGGCGGAGCGGAACCTAAATGAACAATCGAGAATCCTTTCCTCCAGTGTTTCATCGGATACAGAGTCTGGCGGGAATTCTGGCCATTATCGGAATCCTCGGTTGCTTATTTAGCCTGCTACCTTGGACCCCGGATGTACAGAAATCCTTCCTGCATTCTTACCTGTTCGCTTACATCTTCTGGGTCTGTTTTTCCATAGGCTGTTTTGGCTTTGTGCTCCTGCAAAATATGGTGCGCGCAAGTTGGGGGATCCCGCTCCTGCGGCTATTTGAAGCAGGCGCAAAAACCCTCTGGTTGATGCTGCTGTTGTTCATTCCAATCGCGCTTGGTATCCAGCACTTGTATCCCTGGGCAAATGATGCTCTTGTCGCTTCAGACAAAGTGGTGGCCCATCATGCGGTCTGGATGAACTTCGGCGCATGGGTCGGCGGCGGCTTTATCCTCCGCACAGTGATCTACTTCGTGATCTGGATTGGAACCACGCTGTATCTTTGCCGTTCCTCGGTGCAGCAGGATGCAACAGGCGATTATGCGTTTGCCCAGGCCCGGGCCAACGTATCGGCGCCGTCCTTCGTCCTCATGATAATCACGATGACGCTTGCTTTCACCGACTGGGTGATGTCGCTGGACAAGCACTGGTACTCCACGATCTTCGGTCTCTGGTTTTTCATCGCGGCGGGCCTGTCCGCGATGATCCTGATGGCTCTGATTGCAGTGCCCGCGCGTGGAACGGGCCCCTATACCGAAGAGGTCCTTCCCAAGAAACTCCTGAACGACATCGGCTTGTTTCTAATCATGTTCTGCATGATGTGGGGATACTTTACGCTGTCGCAGTTCCTGATCATCTGGTCAGGCAACCTGCCGGAAGAGATCGGTTATTACCTTGTCCGTAATGCCGGTGGGCTGTTGATTATAGGCGCGATCCGGATCATATTTCAGTTCTTCGTTCCCTTCCTACTGTTGTTGTCCGGGAAAACGAAGAAAACACCGCGCTATCTGGTGTCGGTCGGACTCCTGCTCTTCGTGATGCGTGTCATCGACATCTATTGGACAGTCGTTCCCGCCTACCGGCCATTTGGCGAAGTACATTGGCTCGATTTCGCCGCCCTCTTCGGCATGGGCGGCCTATGGCTCTTTAGTTTTATGTGGTTTGCGAAGCAGCGACCGTTGCTAACGGTATTCGGTGGACTTCGTGTAGAGGAGGCGCTCGGACATGAGCACGCATAATAGCGACCCGCATGCCGAAGACAAACAAAATATGGGATACGAACCGCGCGACGTCTCGCTCGGAGTGCTCATAAAATGGCTGATCGGCCTGTTCGTATTCGTCGCTCTGTCGGCCGTCCTGGCTCTGGGAACGTACTTTATCCTTACGCTTCACGGAGGCTCGGGCAACGTGGAATGGCCGCAAGCCAGTCTCGACGAACATAATGTTCCCAGGGATCTGCCTGTTCTTCAAAAGAACCCGGTGAAGGATATCAAGGACTTCCGATTGGACGAAGACAAGGCGCTTACCAGCTACAGGTGGGTGGACGCCAAAGCGGGGATCGCAAAAATTCCGGTGGATCGGGCGATGGAGATCATTGCCGCCAAGGGGCTGCCCGACAAGGCGGACAATTCGAAAGAGGAAAAGTTCTATCCGGATTATCCGCCGGCCGCACGCTTCGGAGATCCTTCTCCTCGCGCCATCGGCGCGGTTGCGACACCGAAAACAAATTGATCGACTGGCGACTGCCCGTCCGGCTGTCGGCAATACTTAACAGATAGGTGACGGGCGAACAGAGGTAATATCATGGTACGGACAAGTGGCATAAGTTTGCGCGGATGCGGTTTGGGTTTCGCCGCCCTCTTCCTGATGGCTCAAGGCGCGACCGGGCCCGTCCATGCGCAATCGACGCGCCCGATCGTTCCGCGTGACGATGTCGGACTGGATCAGAAGCTGAATGCTCAGGTTCCGCTGGATATCCCCTTCCGGGATGACTCCGGTAAGACGGTTCCGCTCTCGACTTTCTTTGGCAAGCGACCCGTCATCCTTCAGATGCCGTTTTTTCGATGCCCCGGCATCTGCACTCTAGAGATGGACGGATTGACGCGCACGGCGCAGCGCGTAAAATACAATCCGGGCACGGACTACGATATCGTGGAAGTCAGCATCAATCCCAAGGAGAGACCGGAACTCGCGGCGGCGAAGAAAGAGGAGTTTATCAAGCTCTTCGGTCGCCCGGCGACCGCCCCGGGCTGGCATTTTCTCACGGGAGACGAAACTTCCATTAAAAGACTTGCGGCAGCCGTGGGCTACAGATACTTTTACGACGTAAAAACAGACCAGTATATCCATCCTGCGGGACTTATGGTGCTCACTCCCGAAGGCAAGGTCTCCCGCTATTTTTATGGAGCGGGCTACCGTCCTCAGGACTTGATGTTCGCTTTAATCGACGCCTCCGCACATAAGATAGGGTCGCCCGTGGAAAAGATACTGCTGATGTGTTACCACTACGACGCTGTGCAGGGGCGCTATGGCCTGGTCATCATGAATGTGATAAAGCTGGCCGGAGCCGCCACGATTCTGATCCTCATCGTATCGATCGTACTCATGGAGCGCGTCCGCGCAAGGAGTGAAGCCTCGGCCCTTCGCGACCGGAAGGCAGTATCGAGCGTATGAAAGCGGGAGTTGACTGATGCCTGTCGATTTTGATAAAAGTATGTTGTCCGCTTCCACTTTCGGCGACAACGAAGAGCTGTTGTTCTGGACGTTGGTGACCCTGACGGTCATATTCACCGTGCTGGTCGCCGTGATGATCCTTGTTTTCTCGCTCAAGTATCGACGCGGAAACCGAGTCGACCGTACTCGGCCGCTCTATGCGGACCATCGCATCGAAGCGATGATGATCGCTATCCCTCTTGTATTGGGCCTTGCCGTGTTCGCCTGGGGAGCCAAGCTGTTCGCCGATGTGCGACAGGCGCCGGCCAATGCGGAGGAGATATACGTTATCGGCAAACGGTGGATGTGGCACATGCAGCACATGAATGGCTTGAGAGAAAACAATACGCTGCATATTCCGATCGGCAGACCGGTGAAGCTGACGATGATCTCGCAGGATGTCATTCACGACTTCTTTGTACCGGCGTTTCGTATCCACCAGGACGTCATTCCGGGGCACTATACATCCACGTGGTTCGAGCCGACCCGGTTGGGGACCTTTCACCTGTTTTGCGCCCAATTTTGTGGCACGCAGCACTCGCAGATGGTCGGCGCGGTCACCGTAATGAAGGAGACCGACTACGCGAACTGGCTGCGCACCGGAGGCACGGAATCCGTTACGACAACGGGACACTATACGCCCACTCAGCAGGGCGCGGAACTTTACCAGCAACTCGGCTGTGTCTCCTGCCATGGCTCGCAGAGCACCGTCCATGGCCCGACACTGGTGGGAATTTATGGAACGCAACGGAAGCTGGCCGACGGACGCACCCTTACGGCGGACAACCAGTATCTGCGTACGGCGATCGAGAAGCCTCAGGATCAAGTGCCCGAAGGCTATGGGTCTCTGGTGCGTATGCCGGAATACCCCGTGGGGAACAAAACAGGCGAGCTGAACGAAGAACAAGTTTTGAGCATTATCGCTTACATCAAGTCGCTGGGTCCTAACAGCCTTAACGACACCAATGGTGCGGACGCGG
>JBBRKX010000566.1:0-4400 GCA_038231675.1 Chthonomonadales bacterium
GAAAGGCAAGTGGTACAGCTTATATGTGGTCGTCGATATTTTCAGCCGCTGTATCGTGGGCTGGACGGCAGCCGAGAAGGAGTGTCAGCAGATTGCCGCGGAACTCCTCGAAGAGACCTGCCTGCGTCAGGGGATCTCTCGGGATACGCTTACGATCCATGCCGATAACGGCGGTCCGATGATTTCAAAGACGGTTGCTCAGCTTCTGCTGGAACTGGGAGTAGCCCGGTCCCATTCGCGCCCTCACGTCTCCAACGACAACCCGTTTTCGGAGGCGCATTTCAAGACGGTGAAATATGCTCCCGACTTTCCCGGCATTTTCGTAGGCCTTTCGGATGTGCGTGATTTCTTCCGCAAGTTCGCGGACTATTATAATAAGGAACACCGTCACAGTGGGATCGCCTACTTGACCCCGGAAACGGTGCATCTTGGCCGTGCTGAGGAAGTCCTTACAAAACGTCAGGCGATCCTGGATGCTCATTTTGCCGCGCACCCGGCTCGCTTTGGGAACCGGCCTCCGAAAGTGATGGCATTGCCTGAGGAAGTTTGCATCAACCGAATAGTGGCGGCTCCTGGTGCGGTTGCTGCCCGATAGTGCGATCGTTTTCTGCGGGGAGTCATTTGATGGCATGCATTCCCCGTCATTTGTGAGGGGAGAACCTTGCGTCTGCCTCGCCTTTGGCGAGTGGTTGGTTTGCGTTGCATCTATGATGCAACGCAAACCAACCCCGCAGTGGCGGAGCAACCAGTCCATAGCAGCCTGTTTGATTCGGATTTCAACGAGGCGATAATTTCAGACTCGTATCGAACCAAATCTACAAGATGCTATCTGAACTTTTTTCTCAAAAGACTTGACACATTCCGGTTTCGGCCGGTACTGCCGTGTGCAGACCATGCGACGTTCGGGAAACTGACAGGCATTGTGGAGGTCGCCGGTTACTCTCCAGAGATTGATAAAGGATCCATAAATGCAAGAGGGGCCGCACCAACTCCGGCACCTTCCATGGATACGAGCGGGCAGGAATTGAAAAGTATTTCAACGAGCGTTGGATATATACGGAACGCTGGAGAAATCAACAAACTGGAAAACGCAGTTACTCGATTGAGCAAACTCCCTGCGAGCCCAGCACGCACATTAGTGAGTAAGGAAGTTCATCGGAAAACCAGCAGTCTTGGCAATGCCGTCAATAGACAAAGAGACAAACTCTGGTATCGGCAGTTGATGGAGTGGATTGCCGAGGAAGAGGCCTGATGTTTTCTTGGCACGTTTCCTGGAAAATGGGCGCGAGGATAAGTACAATCCTCCATCACTCGATTTCAAGAAACTGCACAGCGATCCGGCTCCGCCTTCCACATATGAATTGGATGCCTGGCATGACCTGGATGCACGCCGTTTGTTCGGACACTTTTCGTCCGAACAAACGCCGATCACCTTTATTCTTGATTGCTTGCATAAAGCACTACACTAAGCTGTAACACCGGATTGGTATCCCGGCATGTACAGGGCGCAACCTATTCTCCTTATTTGAGGTACTGAGACGGAAGACATCTATCCTGTCCGGTCCGTATTGTTTACAGAGCATAGTGGCAAAGGGAGAATCAATATGACCATCGATAGCGATGCATTGTCGCGTAGGGAGTTTGTGCGGAAAGCTGCGGCCGGGGCCGCCGGGATTGGACTTGCGGCAGGCATTTTACCGGTTCACGCGGAACCGGTTGCACGACCCAGGCGCGTGGGAGCGGGCGATAAGGTCGTCCTGGGGTTGATAGGCTGCGGAGGAATGGGACCGGCCGATATGTACACCTTGATGGGCAAACCCGAGGTGGAAGTGGCCGCGCTTTGCGACGTCGACTCCACGCATATTGGATTTCATGCCACGGCTGTCGAGAAAAAATATGGAAAGAAGCCCGGCATTTACAATGACTTTCGAAAACTGCTGGAACGCAAGGATATCGATGGCGTCATCATCGGCACCCCGGACCATTGGCATGCGCTTCCTCTGATCCATGCATGCGAAGCGGGCAAAGACGTTTATTGTGAAAAGCCCATTTCCCACGATATTACCGAAGCCCGATCGATGGACGGCGCGGTCAAGCATTTCAAGCGCATCGTCCAGGTGGGCACGTGGCAGCGCAGCACGAGCGAATTCACCAGCGCCATCGCCTATGTGCGCTCCGGCAAGTTGGGGAAGATCACCACCGTCCGTGCCTGGAAGACGGACGATGCCCGCGTCGGAAACAACCCGGCGACGCCGCCGCCTGCGGAATTAGATTACGATTTCTGGACCGGTCCTGCGGCCTCCACGCCCTATAAGGCGAACGAGACGCACGCAAACTGGCGCTGGTTTTTGAACTTCGGCACCGGAATGACGGGGGATTGGGGCGTCCACATGATGGATATCGGACTCCTTGGAATGAGCAAGGATACGGACCTTCCCATGCCTACACAGGTCTCGACCGTCGGTGGAAAGCTTGCGTATCCGGACGATGACCGGACTGCTCCGGACACGGTGATGTCGGTGATGCGGTTTACCGATCCGGACTTTGTGATGCATTGGGAAACAGGACGGCAGCATTCAGGGCGACCGGACCATGGCACGGAGTTCGTGGCGGCGGACGGCAGGAGCGTGATGGTATGGCGGGGAGGATGGTCGATTCGAGACGCGAGCGGCGAAGAGCTTCCCAAGGAGCACGCGCCCGCGACGAACGATCACTGGCAGAACTGGCTGGACTGCGTGAAGACACGGGAGCAGCCGCGGTCGAATCTCGCATCCATGGCGCAGACCACGGTGGTTTGCCATCTGGTCAACGCCGCGTATCTGGCAGGCGAAACCGTGAAGTGGGATAAGGCGAAATTCGACATCGCGGGGAAAACGGGGAAAGACACGCAGTCGTATTATCGGGAATACCGGAAGCCCTGGAAGCTGCCTATCTACAAAGGTTGATTGACGGGCAGTTCGGTTTGCGGAAACTCCACGCGGGCATAAACATCGGTAAGCCGCAGTTCCGCCCCAATGGCGGAAAGTGCAATGGTAGCCTCCATCCCTTGATGGAGGCTATATCTCCATGAGTCATCCGTCTGGCGCTCATAAATCTGTATGAGCGGACTATCCTGGGCCACAATCAGGTAACTCTCGAGGGAGCGGATCGATTGGTAGTTGATGAGCTTATCGCCCCGGTCGGCTTTTTCCGTCGACTCGGACAATACCTCGACGATCAACGTCGGATTGATAAGCGTGTCGACGTGCGCGTCCTCAAATTCGGCTCCATCGCAAGCCACGGAAATATCGGGATAGTAGTAGCGATTGCCGGCCGGGGCCCGAACACGCATGTCGCTGGTGAAGGGTTCGCAACGTGTGCCTTTGAGGCTCGCATGAAGACTGGCGAAGATGTTTCCGCTTGCTCGATCGTGCTGGCGAGAAGCGCCCGTCATGGAAACAATCTCGCCGTCATAATATTCGCTGCGAACCCCCGCACTTCGCTCTGCTTCCAAATATTCTTTGGGCGCGACGACGTGAAGTTTCTTGTGTGCAACCATCCCGTTTCTCTCCCCTTGTCTCCTTTATACTACCACGGAACAAGTGAAATCGAAACCAAATCCACGGGCTCCCTTTTCGTGCGGATGGGAAATGTGGGTTAGTAGGGAACCAGGACGACACGTAGTGCGAATGGAAGCCGGAATTTCGCGGTATCGCGTTAACGCCGGCGGAGCGCCCATTCGACACCCTGCGTAAAGAACCGCTTCCAGTGTCCGTCCTCCAGAGTAGTCGGATTGTGGCCCAACGAGAGGTAGAATACGCGGCCCGCGCCTTGCTCACGGGTCCATGCAATGGGCACGGGGCGTTCGTCGGCAAAGGAGTTTGTCTGGGCCAGGAGGTGGACATGGGCCGGGTTGTAGTCTGAGAAGAGGTAGAGTTCATCGTGAACCGTAAAGGTTTCCAGGCCATTTGTGATCGGATGGGTGGGGTCTACAATGTCCGTCGTGATGTCGAGTTGAGCCGGATGGGTTCGAAATTTACCGCCTATCAGCGCGACAAAAGCTGCGTCTTTGGTGAACGAGTCCGCCGCATTATGGACTCCGATGAGCGCCTTGCCACTCTCCACAAAAGAGACGAGAGCGTCGATGTCCGCGCCCTGCTTTTCCGCTCCCGTCGTGTACAGGACGACCGCATCATAATTCTTGAGATGGTCCTCCTGGAGGGCGCTATAATCTCCCGTGAATGCATCGCCTCCGTCCGGGTGATAGATACCGGAAACGGTCACTTCGAGGCCCAGACTCTGCAGCGCGGCACGGAATGCTGGTTCGGCCGGTTCGAGCCTATGGTAAGGGGCCGCGCATCCGCCGACCAGAAGAACTTTCGATGACATAAGGGACAATCTCCTTGTTAGAGTATGGTTGC
>JBBRKX010000567.1:0-4394 GCA_038231675.1 Chthonomonadales bacterium
GACGCCGTTCTGGAGAGCCTCCCATGAGTGCATGGATCCACGATGTTTTCACCCATCCTCAGACCTGGATGGATGCGGTCGCGATCGCGGCAAAAACCACCCTCATTTACCTTTTCCTGGTTGCCGGGCTCAGAGTCATGGGCAAGCGCGAACTCGGCCAGATGAACATCTATGATCTTGTGCTCATCATTGTACTGGCAAACGCGGTCCAAAACGCCATGGTGGGCAACGACACCTCTCTTCTGGGCGGGATCTGCGCCGCCACCACGCTTCTCCTGCTGAACAAGACGTTTGCAGTCGCGATGAGTCGGTCGCCCAGGCTGGAGCGAATGATGGTCGGCGAGCCGATGCTTATTTTAAACGATGGGGAGCTTCTTCCCGAGAAAATGGCCAAGGAAGGCGTCACGCGCGAACAAGTACTGGCCGCATTGCGGGAGCATGGATTGCAGCGGCCGGAAGATGCGCATATGTGCATCCTGGAAGTGGACGGCACCATCAGCGTGGTTCCGAAAGAAGCCACTGTTCACCGCACCAAGCACCATTTTCGTGCGCTTCGGCTCCCATAGGCATTCTCCCCATGAGTCACGAATACCTTCGGTTTCTTTCCTTGCTATGCGCACGAACCGCCATTGTGCTGTTTTTTCTGCTGCTTGGACTGCGTCTGCTGGGCAAACGCCAGGTAGGACAGATGAACGTCTACGACCTTGCGATGATCATGGCGGTCGCGAACGCCGTGCAGAACGCCATGACGAGCGGCGCAGGCGACCTTTCGGCCGGCGTGGTCTGTTCGGGAACGCTGCTCCTTATCGGTTATCTGCTCTCTCGCCTCTTTGTTCACATGCCGAAACTCGAAGACCGCATCGTGGGCACCCCTACCGTGCTCATTCAGAGCGGAGAGTTGCTGCGGAATCGGCTCCGTAAAGAGAATATCACGGAAGCGGAGATCACCTCGGTTCTTCATCAACATGGTCTCATGGACTCTACCCAGGTGATGACTGCCGTGCTGGAAGTGGATGGCACGATCAGCATTATCCCCAGAGGCGAGCCTCACCACAAAACACGTATTCAACCTTAGCCTGCTCCTCTAACTCTAGTTCTACCCCGACCCTGCCAATAATACAGTGACATGGCGCGCCCCCACTCATTCAGAGGAAAAGAATGAGGCCAGGAAGCGCCCGATTGCATTGCCAAGATTGACGTCTGTTCCACGACAAGTGGCGCGAGAAGGTTCGCTGGCAATCAAAGGAGACTGACCATTGGCTGCCCATAATAATTTCCATCTTCCCTTGCTATCTATCTTTGCCGCCCTGATTCTCACTTCGGCCGCAGGCGCCCAGAACCGCACTTCCTCGGATGCAAACGAACTACTGATGCTGGCCGGACAGCAGACCGTGGTGACCGCCAGCAAAAAAGCGCAGCGAGTTAGCGACGCTCCCTCGGCCGTCACCGTGATCACGGAAGAAGAGATCCGCGCCAGCGGAGCGACAACGCTTATGGATGTGTTGCGCTATGCCCCAGGAGTCGACGTTTCGGAAAGCAACCGGTCGCGTGCGGATGTCTCGGTACGCGGATTCAACACGCAGTTTATCAGCAAACTGCTTGTAATGGTCGACGGCCGATCCATCTACTCGGAGTTCGTGGGGGGCGTTTACTGGAACACCATCCCGCTGCTGCTGTCCCGTATCAAACGCATTGAGATCGTGCGCGGTCCGGGCTCGGCGCTGTATGGCGCAAACGCATTCAACGGTGTTATCAATATCATTACGAAATCCCCTGCGGAACTCGCAGGCGAACGAGCGAAAACCTCGGTTCGAACACTGATCGGAGAGCAGAACACCCAGTTGTCCGAGGCGGTTACGACAGTCGGCGATCCTAAGAAGTGGGCGTTTACCCTTGGCGCGGCTTACAATCATACCGACGGGTTCGGTGGGCGTAAAGCGGGCCAGGTGCGAGATAGTTACAGCACCCCCGTGGTGACCGCCGACCTGCAAAAACGGTTTCGCAAGGGCAATCTGATCCTCTCGGCGGGAAATTCGGAATCGACGTCGGACCTGTATTCAACGTCGGTCTATTACAATGATGTCAAGTATCACACGAGCTATCTCAACCTTCTTTATGATGAGGATCGCGCCAAAAACCCGATACTCGCCCGTATTTTCGGCAACTTCGTCAGCTTGACACAACCGGGGTTTAGACCGCTCGACAACCAGACAGTCGATGCGGAAATCCAGCAAACACATCAGTTAGGCTCTCGTCAGCAGCTCGTTTACGGAGCCAGTTTCCGCCATGTCCAGGTGATATCCAATATTACCGGGCCGAATCGCCATAATGAGGATAGTTATGGGTTGTATCTCCAGGACGATTGGCGCCTTGCACGCCGCACACATCTCTTCGCCGGGTTGCGCGTCGATGACGATTCGCTATACGGCGTAAAGATTTCGCCTCGTGTCAGCATCGTACATCGTCTTCCACACGCACAATCGGTGCGCATGTCCTACGGAACGGCATTTCGAAATCCCACGATTCTCAATACGTACGATGATATTATGTTCGATGAGGGCGGGGGGCTTAAGCTGCATCTTGCCGGAAACTCAGGGCTCAAGCCTGAGCAAGTCATCAGTTACGATGCAGGATATCGAAAGGACTTCGCCCGAGGCGATGTGGCGGTCAATCTCTTTTACAACAAAATCTCGGATATCCTTGTCACCGCTCCATTCAGCTTTGCACCTTCACCGCCCTTCCCGCCTGGCGTCCCGACCGAGGTGCGTTTCGTCAATGGGGCGTCGGCGCATGCTGCTGGAGTGGAATTCGAGACCGATCTCAAGCTGAGCAGACATGTGCGAGGACAGTTCAATTATGCGTTTCAGGAAGTAGCGGACAGTAACGGCAATCCGACCGATCAATCTCCGAAGCACAAGGTGAATGTCGCCCTCCGCGCGGATCTGACCAAACGCGTGGACGCTTTCCTCGGGCTGCACTATGTCAGCTCGACTATATACACGTATGCGCCGAAAGTGTTCTCCATCGGAGAGTATACGCGTGTGGATGCCCGCATCGGATATAAATTGAGATCTGGCGACCGCCCATGGAAAGTATCTCTCGTAGCCACGAATTTACTGGACGATAAGCATCTCGAGTTTCCATTGGACACCAATCCAGGCGCGCCGCCGGTAGCAGCCAGACAGAGACGAACGCTTTACTTTATGATCGATGGCAGGTTCTAAGAATGCGTCTCTCACCAAGCGCCCTCATCAATATGAAGGACGTCCTCCGTATCCTATTGCGGGCCGGCCTGGCAATGGCTTTCGTATGCGCATGGAGCCTTTCGCTCGCTCTGGCCGATAGCGACGCAAAAGAAAGTCGTCAACGGGTCGTTATCGTGAAAAGCAGGGATAACGCCTTCTACGCGCCTACGGCGCAGGGGTTTATCAATGGATTGAAATCACGAGGTTATCGATCCGGCGAACGAATCGAGATTCATACCATTGCTCTCACCGGAAAACCTGAGGCGGACATGCATCTGCTTCAGGACGAAAACCAGAAACATCCGGCGCTCTTTCTTTCGCTGGGTACGGACGCCACGCGCCTGCTCGCGGCCTTAAAACCAAGCGTGCCCGTGTTCTTCAGTCTGGTTCTTAATCCAGTGACACTGGGTGTCGTTCACTCCATGGAGGCGCCAGGCGGGAATTTCACCGGCACGACGCTCCTGGTCAGCCCGGGCAAGCAGTTCGACGCTCTCATGCAGATCAAGTCTCTCCGGCGAATTGGCGTCCTGTATACCGATGAAGACACTACCTCGCTCGCTCTGATTGAAGAGGCGCGCGGTGAGGCGAAGCAACTCAATGTCGAATTAATCGCCGTAGCGGTCAAGGAGAAGCAGACCTCGCATGACGCTCTGAACCAGTTGAGCGGACAGGTCGATGCGCTCTGGGTAATCCCCGATCCCGCCTCGACCAGCCCCCAGGCATTTATGGACACCCTGGAATTCGCAAAGGCCCATAAGCTGCCCGTCCTGGGCGCTTCCAGTGCGATGGTGCACGCGGGGGCTCTCGCCTCCCTTTCGGCCAATTTGGAAGACCTCGGCGATGTGACGGCTGAAATGGCGTCTCATGCGCTGGACGGCTCCGAGGCGCCGGCTCAAATGCGAGTACGTGGGCCGCGTAAGACCGTTCTTACGATCAGCATCCAGGCGGCGCGCGAGGCCGGCATCAAGCTGCCGGACGCGATTCTGCACCTTGCGGATGAAGTGATCGACACCAGTAAGGAGGAACGCTAATGATGGGTCCGCTCGTTCAAACCAGCAAGTTGGCGAAACGGCTGGCACGAACCTTTATGATCCTGGTCGCAATCCCCCTTATCCTCGCGGCGATTATTCTCGGGCGCGCATACAGGGA
>JBBRKX010000568.1:0-4393 GCA_038231675.1 Chthonomonadales bacterium
CATGATCGACCATTGAAAAATCTCCCCATAAACAGTTTCGATTCCCAGCCGTCGTGCCAGCATCATGTCCACGATAGCGTTCGCTCGCTTCTCATCTCCGGTGGACAGGCATCTAAAATAGCCATTTCTCCATTCCGCAAGAGTAATGTTTCGTTGCCCGGCCTCGACGGCGGTTCCACCTGTTGGAAACTCCCACCTGCCGGTCCCTTCCATTCCATCCGTTTTTGTCCCTCCCGCCGGTTCGATCGAGAGAGAGCCCTCGACATCCCGGATCCTGGGGTACTCCACGTCTCCCAGGGGGTTAGAGGCGAAATCATGCATCTGTAGTATCAAATCCGCTATGGGCATTCCGATGGAATAGAACACATTACGCCCACTCCGCTCTGCACGAACAATCCCGTCACGCCTCATTTTGGCCAGATGATTAGATACGTTTGGCTGCTTGAGTTGTGTGACGGCCACTAAATCGCCGACGGATTTCCGACCGTAACGTAAGAGTTCCAGAATGGCGCGACGTGAGGGATCGGCAAGCGCGCGCGACAGGGCATCCGGCGTATGGATTGCGCTCATAAAAAAGCCTCCCTAAGATCGATAGTCTCCCTAATCCTCGTGCTCGACAAGGAGATCTCGAGGCGCATGTACAATATCGCATCAAACAGAAATATCTTTTTCATTGTCATGCCTATATTATCACGCTGGGTTAATATTTCGCGATTCCGTGGCGGCGTTCCTCTTTTTGGCGCAAAAACCATGAAATTCACGCTAGAAAGTTATCCGTTCTTATGGCCATGTTTCTCGCCTATCCAATACCCGATATCCCCATCGGAACAAGGATGATCGTCCGATCAAAAAATTGCTTGATCCCATGAGATTGCCGGACCTTATCTCCACTCCTCTACTGACGAGCGATACTCTTTTGACGCCTTCAGAAAGACAACATATCCTTGAGGACATCGCGCGAATTAGCCTGGTGATTGCTGTGGAGATAGCGGAAAACGCGTCCCTTGGGATGCGGTCAACCCCCTCCGCATCCTGCACGTTTCAAAGTCCGCTCGAACGCATCCACTTGTTGGAGCATCTCTTCAACGAAGCCGCGTCCGCAATTCGAACCATTGTACGTTCGCCCGATTCTACTCCCATGGAAGTCCGCTTCGCCACATGCTTGAATCGTCTGCATGGATCGCCGCAAACGATCACCGATCTCGCACGCCAGGCCAGGAATGTCCTGGGGGCCGACATACATCCGCTGCTTCCAGAGGATGCGGACACAGCCATATTCCAGGCGCGGATTATGACGACTGCGCGACGGATTACTACGGTAACTCCCGGAATACGGATGGTGCACTGCTTTTTGCGGGAGATATATGAGGAAGCGATGACGCTCGTGAATCTGGCCGATTATACCGCTGAATTCGTGGAACGAGACAGCATGGCGCGCATTGCGGCGCTTACTCAAATGTGGCTATCCGCTCCGGTTTTTCAATTGATGTCACCTCGAATTACCGAACTCCCCTCTCGATTGGGAACCGACCCTCATATCCGTGCTTCTCCAGCCTACCGCGCGATATTGAAATCGTGGCAAGCACTGCATGGAAGCACTGGCTTCGATTGGAACCGCAGTCCGGCTTTCTCAGGACAAGCAATCGAACCATGGCATCTGTACGAGATCTGGTGCTACCTGAAAACCGCCGAATGCATCCATGCCAGTGGCTGGCGTATGGTTAGTAGCGATTTTATAAAATACGAGCCCCGAGGTCTAAAACTGGCTCTTGTCCGAGGCAGAAAATCCCGGATCGAGTTCAGGAGACAATCATTGGAAGCGAAGCGAGCCCAAGACGATAGCGGCGCTCCCGAGAAATATTCTTTTCCAGATCGGGCCGATCTTTGGTATCAACCGCTGTTCCAGAGCGCGGAACAGTTCGCTGCCGCCTCGGCCAGCGATCCGGAAGGTACGCAGGGATACGCAGGGAAGGAAAGGGGAAGATTCCGCTCGCTTACGCATGCGATGCAGCCGGATATCGCTCTTCGAATCGACCAGCGGCTCTTCCTTCTGGATCCCAAATACCGAGGCTACCACGAGGATGCGCGGTCGAATGACCGGCCGTATGATACACGCTTCGAGGATCGCAACGCACCGATGTTGAAAGACATCGACAAAATGCATGCGTATCGTGACGCCATCGTCACCACAATCACGGCACGGCGGGTTGTCGAGGAAGCATGGTGTCTTTTTCCGGGCGTGGATTCGGAAGACTCGCGGGTGATCGCCTATCCCACGAGCGCTCCAAAAAGAGGATCGGGTGGTGCGGGGATTGGGGCGCTCACGCTTCGACCTGGCGGGTCGTCTCACCAACTTATGGAACTTATCTCACGCTGGACGGCTGCCCGCAAAGAAAAAGGGCCCCGGTCAGACTAAGCGTCCGACCGAAGCACGTTTTCTGTTCAGTAACTTCGAGCCTCAAGCTAGGATGTCAAGAACGCTACCCAACCCGGAGCCGCCGGCCTGAGCTGCGGGAGCTATCTGCCCGCGAATTCGCGAGATCTGTTCGGTAAGGCGTGAATCCAGTTGCCTTGCAAGATCATTTTCACGCACGGCCGTATCCGAGCTCTGACGACCGACATCACTGGACGAGGACGAATTCGAAGCGGTAAACTGGCCCGCTCCATAGGCCGGCGTAGCACGTTCAATGCCTGACATGTTCATCCCTTCCACACGACTTCCGCACCCAGGCGGAAGACCGCGGCGATTCCGTCGCGATGAGAGAAAGTGAATGTAAAAACAATCGTCTCCTCAGGGAGTCGAAGCCTGCCTTCATTTCCCCGGCCTCGATGATTGCCTCTCACCATACATTCCAAGCTTATTCTGCCACGATCTCACCCACTTCAACATACATGGAATACCTGGTTTTTGCCCAAAAGCCGGATTAACCTGAAATCATCTCTCTAATCGTGGCATCGATGATCACTTTTCGGTTTTACGAGGCAGGGTACGAATGTCTCCCAGAGCGATCACATCCGGGCGAGTGGGCCGCTGCCTCTGGTTTGGCTTTTCCAAGTTGGCAAAAGCGCACTTCCCGCATCCTCCGCCGCATCCGGACTTGTTTTCTAGAATAGAGCGTACGGAGGCGAAAAGCTGACGCGCAAGAAATACAAAGGCGACAGCAACGATCATAAGCGCTACAATTTGTTGAATATCCATGTTCATTATCCCGCAAAAGCTAGCCGAAGCCCAATGCCTGGCCAACATGATACACGACAAAAGATCCCACCCAGGCCAGTACAGACATATATACGAGCTGAAACATCGGCCATTTCCAGCCGTTCGTCTCACGTCTCACCACCGCAAGAGTAGAAATGCACTGCATGGCGAGCACATAGTAAACCATCAATCCAACGGCGACGAGCGGCGTGAACACATGCCGATGGGTAATGGGATCGACATCGTTCCGTAGCCGGTCCCGAAGATCCACCTGACCTCTGTCCTCCGGCTGATCTACATTGTATACCGTTCCCATGGCGGACACAAACACCTCACGCGCGACAAACGAGGAGACGATGCCGACGCCCATTTTCCAATTGAATCCAAGTGGCCGAATAAGCGGCTCGATGGCATGCCCGAGGCTGCCGACATAAGAACGCGCGAGACGCTGATCTTGCGGAAGCTCAGGATGTTTAGGATACGTGGAGAGCGCCCACAACACCACGGAGACGGCTAAAATTACCGTTCCCGCCCTGCGCAGGAAAAGACCCGCGCGTTCGATCATTTGCAGCAACACCGTCGATAGGCTGGGAACCCTATAGGGCGGCAGTTCCATAAGGAACGTCGGAGCGACACCCTTGAGCAGCGTAAGATGAAATAACCATGCGATGCAAAACGCCACGATCATGCCAAGAAAGTACATCGTCACCAGTGTCAGCCCTGGCAGTGTAAGCAGGGTGAATCCATGAATGGAGAGGACCTTCCTTGCCGGGATGAACGCCCCGATCATGAGCGCATACACTGGCAGCCGTGCGGAGCAGGACATCAGGGGAGCCACCAGAATCGTGATTAATCGTGCCTTGCGGTCGCCGATCGTGCGTGTCGCCATAATACCGGGAATCGCGCAGGCGAACGAAGACAGCAGTGGGATAAACGATTTCCCATGTAGACCAACCTTGCTCATCAAACGGTCCATCAGAAACGCGGCACGCGCCATGTAGCCGCTGTCTTCCAGGAAGCTGATGAAAAAGAACAGCAAGAGGATTTGAGGCAGGAAGACCAGCGTATTCCCCACGCCTCCAAGCACTCCGTCCCGAATGAGATCGCGCAGATCTCCTGCCGGCATTCCCCTGGTCAATAGGATCGCCAGATGATCCATGCCCGTCTTGATCCAGTCCATGGGAGCCTGAACCC
>JBBRKX010000569.1:0-4392 GCA_038231675.1 Chthonomonadales bacterium
ACCGTTCTTTTAAGGAGATAACCTATATGTCAATTCTTGGCGTGAATGATTGTGCGGCTGACAGGGTATATGAGGCATCCGAGGATGCCACGGCGGCAGTTCTGATTGAGACAGCGTTAGCCCGAAACGAAGGAATACTCGCCAATAACGGAGCGTTGGTGGTCCAGACCGGTAAGTTTACCGGCCGATCTCCGCAGGACAAATATATAGTCGAGGAAGCCAGTTCTCAAAAGAACATCTGGTGGGGTCCGGTTAACCATGCTTTATCCGAAGCGGCGTTCGACAATCTACATCGCCGTATGTGCGCGTATCTCGAAACAAAAGAACTCACTATTCAGAACCTGAGCGGCGGCGCTCATGGGCAATATCGCCTCCCGGTGCGAATCGTTACCGAGTTTGTGTGGCATGGCCTTTTCTCGCGCCAGCTCCTGGTCCGGTCAGCATACGATGAAACCGACACGCAGGCTTTCGCCGCGAAAACGTGGAAAAAGGAAGACAATCTGCTTCAGGGCGAGGCATTCCAAATTCTTGTCGCGCCAGGCTGCCAGGCGGTGCCGGCGGAAGACGGGACGCGCTCGGAAACCTTCATCGCGATCCATTTCGGAAAACGTTTGGCGCTTATCGGAGGCACGGAGTATGCGGGGGAAATCAAGAAAAGCGTTTTCACCATCCTCAATTATCTGCTGCCCCTGCGTGGAATTTTCCCCATGCACTGCTCGGCCAATATCGGTCGCCGGCACGCCGACACGGCGCTTTTCTTTGGTCTGAGCGGGACCGGTAAGACGACGCTTTCCGCCGACCCAACCCGCGACCTGATCGGTGACGACGAACACGGCTGGAGCGACGAAGGCATTTTCAATTTCGAAGGCGGCTGTTACGCGAAATGCATCCGTTTAAGCGAGACGGCGGAACCGCAGATATGGAGCGCAATCCGGTTTGGGAGCGTGCTTGAAAATGTTGTTATCGACCCGGAGACACGAGAGCTCGATTTTGACAGCGAGAAGCTAACAGAAAATACCCGTGCCGCGTATCCCATCGAATACATTCCTTCCGCCCGTATCCCCGGAGTAGGAGGCCACCCTCGCAACATCGTCTTTCTTACGGCGGATGCGTTCGGCGTGCTGCCGCCCATCAGCCGGCTGACGCCCGCACAGGCGCGTTATCATTTTCTGAGCGGATATACCGCCAAGCTTGCCGGCACGGAGCGTGGCCTTGGCCGGGAACCTCAGGCCACATTCAGCGCTTGCTTCGGACAGCCATTCCTTCCCCTGCATCCCACGGTCTATTCGCGGCTGCTCGGCGAAAAGCTGGAGAAGCATGGGGCAACCGTCTGGCTTGTGAATACGGGATGGCAGGGTGGCCCATACGGAGTCGGGGAACGCATCAGCCTGCCGATTACGCGGGCGCTCATCGATGCGGCGGTGGAAGGAATGCTGGATGACATAGAGTTTGAAGTCGAGCCTGTCTTCGGCCTGCGGGTACCTAAAACAGCGCCGGGCGTGCCTTCGGAAATCCTGATGCCCAGGCGTTCCTGGCAAGATCCGTCCGCCTATGACGCCCAGGCAAAGCGGCTCGCGCAGCTTTTCGTGGCGAACTTCGAACAGTATCGCGCCCAGGCCGCGCCGGACGTAGTTGCCGCATCCCCGCGCCCCGACTGAAGTGGAGGCGATCCGCCCGTCCTTTCTCACTGACGAGAAGGGGCTCTCTTCTCTCACTCTTCCTCGGCGCGCGGGTGCGCCTTTTCATAAACTTCTTTCATACGCTCCGCAGTCACATGCGTGTAAATCTGCGTGGTGACCAGATGCGCATGCCCGAGCAACTCCTGAACCGCCCGTAAGTCCGCGCCGTTATCCAGCAGGTGCGTGGCAAACGAATGGCGGAGGGTATGCGGCGTCGTTTTCAAACGCTCCGAGGCGATTTTAAAGTACTTGTCGAATGTGCGCCGAATGCCCCGGTCGGAGAGGCGACGGCCAAACTTATTGAGGAAGACGCCTGGGTCCGGTGTCCCTTCGTTGTGCGCGGCCAATAGCGGTCGTCCGTGATGCAGATAGTTGCGCATTGCATCCACCGCAGCCCTTCCAAGCATCGCGAGACGCTCTTTGTCGCCCTTGCCATGACGTACATGGACTTGTTCTTCTTCCAGGTCCAAATCCATCACATCCAGGGCATGCGCCTCGCCCGCTCTCATACCGGAAGCATACAAAAGCTCCATCAGCGCACGGTCGCGCAAGCCGTCAGGCGTCCCGGTATCTGGGGCTTCCAGCAGCGTCTCCACCTCCCGAAGCCGCAAGAAGTCGGGGATTTTCTCCTCTTGCTTGATCGTCAGTACGCCAACGGTCGGATCGAGCCCCAGATAGGCCTGGCGAACCGCCCACCGGCTAAAGGCACGGATAGAGGCAAGTTTGCGCGCCAGGGAAGTCCGCGCATAGTCCCCCTGCTGAAGCCCGGAAAGAAACTCGCGCAGATGGATGCGCTCAAGTTTACTGAGCGCGCCCGGTCCTAGATCCGGATGGTTTTCGATAAAGCCAAGGAACTGGGTGATATCCGCGCGGTATGCGCGCACGGTATGCGTCGCCGCATTTTTCGCAAGCTTCAGATACTGGAGGAAACCATCCAGAACGTCGTTCGTTGCGGCGCTCAGACCAGGTTCGGTCAGAGCCCGTTCCTGCTCCGTGTCCACCACTTCCTTCGGCTTCGCGATCGGGATATTGTTGCGTTCGATCATGTTGGCCTTTCGACCATTACATCTTGCCCCTCACCCGTCAGGCGTTTCCGCCATCCGTTTTCTTTTTTTGTTCCAGGTACGCCTGCTCGTTGGCGATAAGCTGATCCGTCGTGGCGCGACTCGGCGCGGCAATCCCTTTCGCGGCCACAAGGTCCTTCGCCATCACGAGAACGGTGTATCGCAGCTGGAAATCCTTTTCAGCGTCGCTCAGTCTGCCTTTGGCCTCTTCGGAAAGACCGTTCATCCACTTGGTCTTCATCTGCTCTTTAACTTCCATATGCCGGACCGCCACGGTCTCCAACAGGGCATCGTGCTCGATCTCAACCGCGATCTCGTCGGTTTGATATACTTTCTGCACCTTGCCGGTCAACCCACGGTAATGATCGTAGAAGAGCTGCGATTTTATATCTTCGTCGCTCATCGCGCGATCCACGATCCGGACGCGATCGCCCTCTTTAAACGTCGTCGCCATAGCCATTCGTTCTCCTTTTATTTTGGATGCTTGTGGTCTATTATACCCGTTCCCCGGCTCTCCGGCCGGGTCATAACCGCATCGCACTATTCGACGAGCGCCATGGCGAGCACCTCGGTCAGCAAGGCGATGTTCGCATTGGCATCCAGGCGGCGGCGCGCCTGCAGAAGGGCGTCCAGGCACCGCACCCAACGATCGGGCGTACCGGCGCGGGCCAGGCGACTCAGTTTCTCAACGCGCTCCCGGTTGATAATGTTGTGCGCGGCCGCGCCCCCCACCCCGAGGCTCAACAGGTCACGATAAAAGGCGACCAGCAGGTCGAAGATCACGGCAAGCTGCCTTCGACCGATCCGCTCTTTTGTACCGCCTCCGCCAGAAGCGCCCTCTCCTTCTTCACTCGATGCGGGTTCGACGGATGGTTCTTCCCCCACCAATGCCTTGATCTGCCCGGAAAGCTTTCTCATCTGTTCCGCAATCCTGAGAGCCCGCACGCGCGGCGCTTGCGGCACCGATTCGGCGAAGTCCAGAACGCGGCCGATCTCTTCACCCACCGTCGGGTTCACCGCCATCTGAATTGCCTGGCCAACGCGTCCCTCGGAATAAGCCGCCAGCATGGCGGCGCGGTCTGGTTCCTGGCCCATGGTGTCGCGCAGATAGGAAGTGAGATCCCCCACGGGAACGGCGCGCACCCACACCATCTGGCTGCGAGAAACGATGGTAGGAAGGACGCGCCCCGGATGGGGGGCTAGCAGCACAAAAAGCGCATACGGAGGAGGCTCTTCCAGAACTTTCAACAGGCTGTTCGCGGCGGACTCCGTGAGCGTGTCCGCGCGATCGAGGATATAGATGCGCTTGCGCCCCGTGGAAGGGGCATACGGAAGGGTGCGCGAAAGGATGCCCGGCGTGGTCCGGCTATCCCGATCCCAGAACTGCCAGATTTGCATTTGATCGCCCGCGGGCTGGATAAACAAGACTTCCGGATGCGTGCCCGCCGCCACGCGACGACAGGATTCACACGCTCCGCACCCATCATACGGATGTAGAACGGGAGACGTACAGGCGGCGGCAGCGGCAAATGCCCGTGCGAGGCCGCTCTTTCCCACCCCGGGCGTGCCTACAAACAAATAAGCGCCCGGCAGGGTATCGGCTTCCAGCGCCCGACGCAAAGCGCCCACGGCGGCTTCCTGTCCAAATA
>JBBRKX010000570.1:0-4382 GCA_038231675.1 Chthonomonadales bacterium
CCGAGTTCTTCCGGCGCACGTATCTGACCGAAGGCCTGCGGATGCTCCTGACCGGGGCGCTGAAGCGACTCAGCGGCACGGGCGGCGACCCGGTGGTGGAGTTGCAGACGAACTTCGGCGGCGGCAAAACGCATAGCCAACTGGCGCTCTTTCACCTGTTTTCAGGCCGCAATGCCAGCGAGCTTGCCGGGATCGAGCCGATCCTGACGGAAACGGGCGTCTCGCAGCCGCCCATTGCCCGCCGCTGCGTGCTGGTGGGCACGGCGCTTTCGCCCGCCCATACGCACACCATGTCCGATGGCACGGTGGCGCGAACGCTCTGGGGCGTGATGGCCTGGCAGCTGCTTGGCAAAGAAGGGTATGCGCTCGTCCGGCATGCCGATGAAGCAGGGGTCAGTCCCGGCTCCGATCTCCTGCGCGACCTCTTCACCCGCGCCTCCCCCTGCCTTATTCTCATCGACGAATGGATCGCCTTTGTTCGGCAGCTATACGGCATCCCCAGTCTGCCCGCAGGCTCCTTCGACGCCAACCTGACTTTAGCGCAGGCGCTCACGGAAGCCGTGAAAGCGTCGCCCGCCACGCTCCTTGTCGCCAGTATCCCCGCTTCCGATATCGAAGTCGGCGGCGAAGGCGGGAAGGCGGCCCTGGAACGGCTCAAAAACACATTTGCCCGCGTCGAATCCGCGTGGCGGCCGGCGAGCGCCGAAGAGGGCTTCGAGATCGTCCGCCGGCGACTTTTCCAGCCTATCACGGACAAAGCGAATTTTGTGGCGCGGGATGCCGTTGTCCGCGCCTTTGCGGAGATGTATCGCGGCAACCCTACGGAGTTTCCCCTGGAGTGCCGCGACACCGACTATGAGCGCCGCATGCAGGCGGCCTATCCCATCCATCCCGAGCTCTTTGACCGGCTGTATCAGGATTGGTCGAGCCTGGATAAGTTCCAGCGCACGCGCGGCGTCTTGCGCCTGATGGCCACTGTCATCCATGAACTGTGGGAGCGCGACGACAAAAGCCTGCTCATTATGCCCGCTACCGTGCCGGTCAGCGCGGGGCCGGTGCAGTTTGAACTGATGCGCTATATGGACGACACCTGGGTGCCGGTCATCGAAAAAGACGTCGATGGTGTGAACGCGCTGCCGATTCAGCTAGACCGGGATAATCCCAACCTGGGCCGCTATTCCGCCTGCCGTCGCGTGGCCCGAACGCTCTATATGGGTTCCGCCGCCACTCTGAATACGGCGCATAAAGGGCTGGAAGACCGGCAAATAAAGCTTGGCTGCGTGCAGGCAGGCGAGAGCGTGCCCACCTTTGGAGATGCCCTTCGCCGCCTTACCGACCAGGCGACGCACCTTTATGTGGATGGCAAACAATACTGGTATTCCACCCAGCCCTCCGTCACCCGTATGGCGCTGGAACGCGCCCAGCAACGCCATCAAGACGAAGTACACGAAGAGATCAAGCGGCGCATTCGTGAGGAGTTGAAGGACGCCCGTTTGCGCGGCGATTTCTCCGCCGTTTATGTCGCGCCCGCTTCGGCCGGCGATGTTCCCGATGAGCGGGAATCGCGTCTGGTCGTTCTTGGCCCCGAGCACGCGCATATTCGGGGAGCGAGCGACAGCAAAGCCAGGAAAGAAGCGCAGAATCTGCTTGAGCAACGCGGAGCCGGGCCGCGCCTCTACCGGAATACGGTCGTCTTCCTGGCGCCCGATCAGACCCGACTGGACGAACTGCAGCAAGCGGTGCGGCAATACCTCGCCTGGAAATCCATCGAGTTAGAAAGCGCGACGCTCTACCTTGACGCCTTTCAGGCAAACCAGGCGAAGACCAAACGCGAAACCAGTGACGATTCCGTAAAGCAGCGTATTCCGGAAACCTTCCACTGGCTCCTCGTTCCGGAGCAGCCCGATCCGAAGGGCGGCATGGCGTGGCAGGAACTCAAAGTCCAGGGTCTCGACGGACTGGCCGTCCGGGCCGGCAAGCGCCTCCGAAACGAAGATATGCTGGTTACGCAGTTGGCGGGCACGATGCTGCGGCGCGAACTCGATAAAATACCGCTCTGGCCCGCGGACGCCAACCACATCAGCGTCCGCAAACTGATGGAGTATTTCGCGCAGTACCTCTATCTGCCGCGCCTGAAAAATAGCAATGTGTTGCTGGAAGCCATCGCGGAGGGGCTGAACCAGACCCTGTGGCATCACGATACCTTTGCGTACGCCGAACACTGGGACGAACAGGCGAAACGGTATCAAGGTCTGCACGCGGGCCAGGTAGTGAGGATCAGTCTGGACGGGCATGCACTGCTCGTCAAGCCGGACGTCGCCTTTGCCCAGATCGAAGCGGAGAGGCCGGTTCCTGTTCCCGTTGCGCCGACCACGAACGACTTTCCGCAGACGAACCAGACCAGCGAGCGGGTGCGCGAGCAGCCAGGGACAACGGGAACGCTGCCGCTGGAACCGGTTGCGCCATCGACTCGTCAGCCGCGCCGATTCCATGGCACGATATCGATTGACCCGCTGCGGCTCTCCCGCGATGTCGCAACCATCCACCAGGAGGTCATCCAGCATCTTACGGCGCTCATGGGCGCACATGCGGAAATCACGCTGGAAGTCTCGATCCGGGTGCCAGACGGCGTAACGGAAAGCACGGTTCGCACCGTCACTGAGAATTGCCGCACCCTTAAGTTCACCTATCACGGCTTCGAGGACGATTAATTCGCGCATAGGAAGAGATATTTTCAGGGCCCGATGGCTTTCTGCAGGCTCTGCCTCGAGAGAAATGCCGCAATTCTATTGGGTAAGAATTGATCATCGGCGGGACGAAATGAAGTGAGTTCTGCAGTACCCCACGCCTTTGCCGTTACCCGTGGCCCCATGCGCGTGCATATTGCGGTGGCTCGGGGATATCCTGCCGAAGCTCGCTCGCCGCGCGCAGAGGCCAGTACGGGTCGCGCAGTAAGGCACGGGCGAGAACGATCATATCCGCCTGTTCCGTGCGCAGAATATGATCCGCCTGTTGCGGGGCGGTTATCATGCCGACCGCGCCCGTCAGAATATCGGCTTCTTTCCGGATCCGCTCTGCGAAGCCCGTCTGGTAGCCCGGTCCGACCGGGATCTTTACATTCGGCACATTTGCACCGGAAGAGCAGTCGATCAGGTCCACACCGAGCGGCTTCAGTCGCTTTGCCAGTTCGATGGACTGCTCAAGGTCCCAGCCACCTTCTACCCAATCCGTAACCGAGAACCGGACGAAAAGCGGATAATTTTCCGGCCAGACCCGGCGCACCGCCTCCGTCACCTCCCGCACGATGCGCGTCCTGTTCAGGAACCCTCCGCCATACTGGTCGGTGCGATGGTTGCTCAGGGGAGACAGAAATTCATGCAGCAGATAACCGTGCGCGGCATGGATCTCAACAACGCGAAAGCCTGCCTGTAACGCGCGTTCCGCCGCTTTGCCGAACGCATCCACCACCTTCCGGATCCCTGCCTCATCCAGTGCTTCGGGTGTCTGATAACCTGCGTCAAAAGGCAATGCGCTCGGAGCGAGAAGAGGGCTCCATCCGCCGTTGGCCTCGGAGACCGGTTTGCCGCCTTCCCACGGGCGCGCCGTGCTTGCTTTGCGGCCCGCATGGGCGAGTTGGATGCCCGCCACCGCGCCATGGGCGTGAATAAATTGGGTGATCCGTTGCAGTGGCTCGATGTGCGCGTCCTGATAGATGCCCAGGTCTTGAGGACTGATACGTCCCTGTACTTCCACCGCCGCCGCCTCGGTAAAGACAAGGCCCGCGCCGCCCACGGCGCGAGAGCCGAGATGAACCAGATGCCAGTCGTCGGCAAAGCCATCCACGCTGGAATACTGGCACATGGGAGATACGGTGATGCGGTTGCGCAGTGCGATCGCGCGGATAGTCAAGGGTTCGAAGAGATGGGCCATGGTCGTGTGCGGTTTCCGTTCTCGGAGTTAGGGGGTTCGCACGGGTTTACGCGTATGAGCGGACTGAAGTTGCATGCAAATCCACAACGAGGGGCGAAACAATCCATGGCTACGCATCGAGCCGCAATTGCGTGTGCTTCCGCTATCCGCCTGGCAACGCTTGCCCAAAATGGAAGTAACGGGCAATAAGAAGCCTTTCGTTCAGGGGTTGATTTCGCTTCCACTGGCCCGAAGCAGGCTTTGAGGATCGGTTTCCGAAGTCTCTGTCGCCGGCCGAAGCAACTCTGTTGAGATAACCTCAGGGGCCTGTGATCCTCGAAGCAATGTGTCCCGTTTTTGCCCGTGGGACTGGACCGACAGCATTTCCACGACCTCGATTTTGTATCGGCACATCCCCAAGTGTCCGTAATTGCCCTTCTCGACAATCTTGCCCCAAAATTCGATGTCGAAGG